>JALHPW010000038.1 GCA_022842255.1 Saprospiraceae bacterium
TTCAGGGAGCTGCGGCGCAGCATTCCCTTGGGCTTTTGGCCATTCTTTACGAAAGTTATCGAAGGAGATGGTGTTGGCCATCAGTTTTTTCAACAGTACGTCCCTTTGGGAAAAACAAGGCCCGACAACGGTAGTCAGGAATAGGAATAAGGCGAAAGATTGTTTCATACTAAAGATAGGATAGGTGAAGTAAAAAACGAAGGGCACGTGCCCTTTTTCGTTGGTTAGACGAGGGCGACTACTAGTACGTTGGTCTGTAGATCTATTGTTTACAATTTTATGATATTTGGTGAAGGGTCATGGCGTACGCATTTGCGCACTTCGTGCTTGGAAGATAAATACACAGCCCTGTTCACGCCCCCACCCATTTTGAGCATTTTAATT
Organism: Saprospiraceae bacterium; assembly: GCA_022842255.1. Classification (GTDB taxonomy): domain Bacteria; phylum Bacteroidota; class Bacteroidia; order Chitinophagales; family Saprospiraceae; genus M3007. Next base: position 385 of record JALHPW010000038.1, read on the forward strand.
GCATTTTTATCGCATTTATCCCTAAACTATGCGAAGTTTGCAAGCTCAAACCCTCCCCCATGATCACACCTGCCGAACTTTCCGAACTCCAGCGCTCACTTCGCGATATTCTCCCAGACCCTGACAAGGGGGTTTTTGAGGTGTTGTCTGCTTTGAAAAAAGCCCTTCCGGAGCAAACCGAGAAATACAATGCGGTATTCCAGTTGGAAACCCGCCTCAATGCCGTCAACAAAGACCGCATCCGGGGCATTCTCTCCCAGGAAGACCTGGACCTGGCCTACAATCGCATCACAGCGGATGTTCTGGATTTGATTGACGGACTAAAAACTACGGATTTTGACCCCAAGACCGCTGATAGCAGCGTAGAAGACAAGGCAGGAAGTATTCTCTACCGCATTCCCCATACGATGGAGGTGGAAGAAGAGCACAAATGTGTGGTACGCCTGGCCTTTGATGTGGAAACGGTAATTCGGAACATTGAAATTACCAAAGACACGGTGGTGAAGGATGTCCGGGTATCGGAAGTAATGGAAGTAGAACTGCTCGACCCCAACGCGAGTCCCTGTTTTGCCATTCGAAGGCTGAATTCGGTTGAGCAGTTTTTGGAAAAAAACGATTACACCGAGTGGATTTTCTTCGTGAAACCACTCGTGTTGGGTACCCTGCCCCTGCTTTTGAAAGTTTCGGTCATTGAGATTATCAATGGCAAGGAACGTCCGAAGGAGATTGTGTTGGAAGAACTCATCAACGTCGTAACCGAACCAAGCCCGGAGGAGGGAAACGCCACGTTCCAGAGCTCTGGCTATGCATTTTCGTATAGCAATGCACCGGAGAACATGAGCTCAACCGGTGGTTCCAAACAAAAATACGTCTTGCCCTTGGTGCTAGCCCTGGTCGTGGCCACTGGTATCTTGGCCGCCGTTGGGATGATGCTAGGCTGGATACCGACCCCTTCCTGGCTAAATGGCAAACAGCCCGGCGACGATGACCGAATCTTTTGGGGGAAAACGCTTCAAACGCATACCCGAAGCAGTTTTGAAACCTATTTGTTGGCCTACCCGGATGGCTTATTTGTGGAAGAAGCGCGGTTTAAAATTGACAGCCTGAAAAATCTGGACAACCTGCCCAAGGAGGCGGCTGGAATTGAACCGGAATCCATTTACGAGGTGGAAGAAGATTCCATCACGGTTGAACTGCCGCCACCACCTTCAAAACCGGCAAAACCTGCCAAAAAGGACCAATCCAAAACCAAAACGGAGACCAAACCAACAACAACGGAAAGCAAGCCCGTCCCGTCGTCAGGTACACCACCTCCATCGGTGGCGACAAGCCCAGCACCTGAGCCATCCGGAAAAAATCGAAAATCAGGATTTACAATGATATCCGTGCCGGCTGGAAACCTGACCATTAAAAAAGGGGAGTGTCCGGGCGGCACCACAGCTAAAATCCAAGCCTTTAAAATCGGGAAATACGAAATCACGCAACACGATTGGTGGAGCGTGATGGGCACAGACCCTTCCTTTCACAGCAACTGCCCGGAATGCCCTGTCGAACGGGTTTCGTGGAACCAGATTCAGGAGTTTATCCAAAAAGCGTCTATAAAATTTAAGAAAAAGTACCGTTTGCCTTATGAAGCCGAGTGGGAATGGGCAGCTCGCGGTGGCCCCCTCAGCAAAGGGCATACTTTTGCTGGGGGCGATGAACCCAATAGAGTGGCCTGGTTCAATATCGTACAAGAAAAGACCCGCGAGGTTGGTACCAAACGTCCGAATGAACTTGGTATTTACGACATGAGCGGCAGTGTTTGGGAATGGTGTCAGGATGCCTATCCTCCGTATCTACATTGCATCTCCACCAAAACCGATAAAAAAGCCCTGCGTGGCGGATCCTGGGCCGACAATCGCGGCGACATCAAAATCAGCTCCCGCCGTCGGGAAAAGCCCAAAAACACTGACCGCCGGAGTGGGCTCCGGTTGGTGGAAGAATAATTGGGATATTGGGATATTGGGATATTTGGAAGGGCTCGGGACAACCACGTCCCGAGCCCTTCCAAATATCTTAATATCTCAATATCCCAATGACAGCCTCACTTCGCCAACCAATAATACACCAAAGAAGCCGTGATGGTTTGGTTTCGGAGCTGGGCGTCCCTTGGGCGTTGTTGTCCGGGCACACCGAATTCTTTGGGCAATCCGTTGACGAAGCCTTGTTCAAAGGCAATGCTGAGCCGGGTTCTTTTTATGCCAATCCCGAGTTCCCCACGCAGGCCAAAATCAGAGCGTTGAAGATTTGATTCAGCGTCACTCCCAAACTTCAAGTTATCTGAATCCTCGCTTCCATCCACACCGCCAATGGGGTAGGTGAACTTCACCACATGTTTGTATCGACCCGCAAAAGCTGAACTAAAGTAACCTCCCGCCCCAAAAAAGAATCTTTTAAACCGGTAATGGAGGTTGAGGGGGACCTGTAGTTGGTACACGCTAAAACGGTAGTCGCCGCTGCTGTACATCTCCGACACCGTTACTTTGGAAGACCGGCTTGAAAGCTGAATCCCGGAAGAGAGCAAAAAATCCTTGGACACATCGTATTCCACCACACCGCCAAGCAAGAAACTCGGGCGGTAGGCACCTCCCGTTTTATACCACAAATTACCATAAAATTGAATGGAAAACGTGTCCTGAGCATTGTCTGGTTGGTAATCCATTTTGGCAAAACCCGCTCCGGCCTTGAGGCCAAAACGAAGTCGCTGAGCAGTGGAAGCGGTAGGGAGCGACCACAAAATAGCAATGGATGCCAGCATAAAAACTGTCTTATTCATGATAAAAGTTTTTTGAAGAGGTTATAGGATAGGCAAAATTATCGCAAATCGAAGGTCAAGCAAAACATTTTTGCGTCAACCGAACAGGATTAACCAAGATTTGGGTGTAAATTTACCCAGTATGTCTTTGTGGGGTGTTTCGTTATCTAATTGCAAGAAAAAAATATGTTTGGCGGCCATAATTCAATCCTGATACGTTTTTCAGTGAAAGTACTTTTATGATTGAATAAACAATGGCAAAGGACTGCCCGCCCCCTTTGCTTCATAACCCGGTTATTATGAAAAAAATCTACTTCTTTCTTCCCGTTTTCTTCACGTGGACTTCAGTCCCCGCCTTTTGCCAACGGAGTTGTGACACTTTAATCTGCAAGGATGGTCGCATTATTTTGGCGGAAATCATCGGACAAAAAGACGGCAAAATCGATTATTACCATTGCAACGACCGCTTTAAATCACCTTATACCATTGAAAAAGAAGCCGTGACATCCATTGGGTTTCAAAAGGCAACACCTGTTAAAGTGGTGGAAGATTTGGATGATCCGAGCAAGACCAGATACATTCTTTGGGCCGGAGTTAGGCTTGCAGACTTGTGGTTTCAATCGGGCCCTGAGAAACTCTCCTGGTTTCAAATCGGTGGACAGGTTAACCTTGCAAACGAAAACATCCAGGCAGGATTGATATTTCGGCCATTGTTGTTTGAAAGCAGAGGCTATATAATGCTTTTAAAAAAAACTGGCCCAATAGCGAAATCACCATGTTCATCAAAAAGGTAAGCGTTGGGCGTTTGACAGGAGAGACCAGCAAAGCCTATTGGGGTTGTGATTTTCAATATGGGCGACAATCGTACACTTATGAGGAATTTTTCAACAACAAGCTGGACAAGGTCAAAGTCAGCACTACGTCTTACGCAATCCTCCCCCGTATAGGGCTACAGTTTGGTTTTCAACATGTTATGTTTGACCTCACCCTTCCAATCGGCTATAGCTTCCTTAAAAACGTCGAACAACGCACCTTCAATCCGTTTGATTATTCAGAAGGCAGAATCACCATCCAACCTTCCGCTTCGCTTGGCCTTCGATTTTAGGATTTAGGCCTCAGATATTTTCCACCATTTAAACTTCCGGCAGATGCACCCAATTAGACTCTTCCAGCGCCCATTCGCCCTGTTTCTTGCCATCCTGATTGCCTCTAGTTCGCTGAGCTGCTACAGCCGCTATAATATGCAAAGCTCCAGGCTGCCAAAAATTCAGCATCTTAAAGGACTTGAATTTGTGTTGATTGACTCCAGTGCCCCAATCAGCAATGTGTGGGTGCTTTCCAACCCAAAATTTGAGGAGGAAGCCCTTTTTGCTCGGCTCGATCGCGCTTCCGAAGCCTTTGGGGCCCGCATTGCTTCAATCAGCACCAATGCAGACCGCAAAGCCAGTCAAGATCTGGTGATGATCTATATCAATCCCTCCGTTGCCAGTACCTTGGCCGATACCTTGACCACACGCCTGGAATACAAAAACATCAATAAAATTGAGGTGTTTGAGCCCGATGCAGGCAAAGTGGTTGGCATTGTTCTGGGCGGGATAACAGGTTGTGCCTTGATTTCCATCGTTGCCTTATTCATTGCGTGCAACTGCCCACATGTGTACACCCAAGCTCCGGATGGTTCGCGCCAGTTGGAAGGCTCCCTTTACAGCGGCGCCATTTATCCACAACTCGAGCGCAGTGATTATCTTGCTTTAAAAGGGGCACAAACCACTGACAATCAACTCAAAATCATACTCGCCAACCAAGAAAGCCAGCACCAACATACCAATTTATTGGCCCTTGAAGTACTCGACCATGCACCTGGATTCCGACCCGTTTTTGATAAATATGGCCAGGTTCACACAATCGCTACCAGCCCGCAATCGCCCATTCATGCCAGCGATGTTTCAGGCAAAAATGTGCTTGCTGAAGTGTTGGCCAAAGACGAAAACGTTTTCTTGGGCGACCTCTCCAACCAAAGCCCGGATGCCACCGAAAAACTCAGCCTACGGTTTGCCAAACCCAATGGGGCCAAACAAGCCAAACTCCTGCTGAATGCAAAAAACAGCCAATGGCTGGACTACACCTACTTTGAATTTCAAAATGCCTTGGGCGAATATGCCGATGAAGCAACCCGGAAATACCGTCAGAAATCTGCGGCAGCAAACCAGGCCTGGGCAGAAAAGCAAAAAATACCACTCGCGGTCTGGCTCGAAACTAGGCCAGGTCAATGGGAAAAAGTCGAGCAATTTGACTTGCAAGGCGCCTCCGTTTTCCGCGATGCGGTACTGCCGCTCGACCTTTCAGGGATACCAGGCAATACAGTAAATATCCGATTGGAATTTGGATTCCATTTTTGGGAAATAGACCAGGTTGCCCTGGATTTTTCTGAAAACCAAGCAATTGTGCAAACAACCCTTCGCCCAGTAGCAGCCCATGACCAAGCCGGGAAGGACATAACGGCTAGCATTCTAGAAGACGATACCCAATATTATGACCAACCCGCAATTGGAGACGAAGCCAGCATTCGATTTGAATTGCCTCCACTTTTACGAGGCTTGGAACGCAGTCTGGTGCTTCGCGGCAAAGGCCACTATGAAGTATTGCACCAAAACGCGCCTGGGCGGCCCAACCCGTTTAAACTAAAATCCTGGGAGAAAGAAAATGCCCTGCCCAAGCTTGCTCGTGAGCGTTGGCTGGCCGCACAGGGGCTTGTTTTGATTGACGAATGATGATTACATGATTGTTGATTGTTGAAGGATTTGATTGACGAATGACGATTACATGATTGTTGATTGTTGATGGAGGGCGCTGCTCATAGCACCTCGAAAATCAAAAATTTGAACATTATCTTCAACGATCAGCAATCATGTAAACTATTGCTTCTTTGCATCTATCCAACCTACCCACAAATGCAACCTGAAACCCATACAATAACCGGCTTCCAATACCGGTTGCTGGAACTCAAAATGCTTGCTCAAATGGCGAAAATCGCCTTCGCCACTTACGCCCGAAAGCGGGATGCCTGGCGGGCCTTGCGCTTGCAAATCAAGACACACTTGGAATATAAACGGGCTACCCACATGACCAAAGCGGTGGCAATAGACGGGCAGGTTTTTATACAACTCACCTTTCCCCGATTGGGCACCAAAGCCATGGAAACCTTGGTAATCAATGAGTTGACCCGGAATATTCCCATAACAAACCATCAACGGGGCTTGAACACCCTAATCATCGCCATCACCAAAAAGTGTCCACTTCAGTGTGCCCATTGTTTCGAGTGGGACAACCTGAACCAGCACGAAAACCTGTCGACGGAGGACGTGCTGCACATCCTCCACAAGTTTCAAACAAGCGGAGTCGCCTCTATCGAACTCAGTGGCGGCGAACCACTCAACCGGTTTCAGGATCTGCTGCAAATCTTACAGGAAAGTGATTCGGAGCAATCGGATTTCTGGCTGATTACCTCTGGATACCGCCTTACCGCCGAACGAGCCGCGCGTTTAAAAGCGGCTGGATTGGTTGGAGCCTGTATCAGCCTCGACCACTGGGACCCTGCCCGTCACGATGCTTTTCGGGGAATGTCGGGGAGTTTTGAATGGGCGATGCAGGCCGCACAAAATGCCCGAGCAGCGGGATTGGCAGTCTGTTTTTCCCTTACAGCCGTCCGTGAATTCTGCAATCGCGAAGATTTGATGCGTTATGCGCAACTGGCCAAGGAGCAGGGGGTGCATTTTATCCGTATCCTGGAACCACGCTCGGTGGGGCATTTTGCCGGACAAGATGTTGAGTTACAAGCGCAACATATTCGGACACTGGAGGTCTTTGTTGAAACATTACAGACCCAAAAAAGCTATCGGGACTATCCCATGGTGGATTATTACGCAGCACACCAGCGCCAGGCCGGGTGCTCCGGCGCCGGTCAGCGATTCTTGTATGTGGATACCGATGGGGATATGCATGCTTGCCCTTTTTGCCAAAACAAATGTGGAAATGCACGTTGTGAGGACCTGGAAACGGGTCGGCAACGAATGTTGTTGGCTAGTGGGTGCCATGTTTATTAGTGGTGAGTGATGAACGATGAACGATGAACGATGAACGATGAACGATGAACGATGAACGAATTTATTGACATTAAATAAAAATAATTATTGGAATAGTGGAATTCAATAGCAGGGTTGTTGTGCCGGACCCCACTTTTGCTTCATCTGATTGCAAAAAAACTAACCATGACAGCTACATTTTCAGATGCCACTGTAGAACGTTTGATCCGAATCAGCAAGGAGAAGCCACTTTTGCCCGAAACCTTCGTGCCATGGCATGAAACCATCCGGGAAGAAGAACAATTCATGCCCGAATCCTTGATTTCACTGCAAGGTCATCCGCTGTGGGAAACGCTTTCCCCCGTCCAGCAACGCGAATTGGGCCGCCACGAAGTTGTACAAGTGATGTATTCCTACGCCTGGTCGGAAGGTTTGGCCTGCCTTTTTTTCAACCGTCATTTGCTCACACTTTCACCCGAATCCGTTGAATACCGGTTTTTGCTGCGCGAATTAATCGAAGAGTTTCGCCACCAGGAAATGTTCAGTGCGGTGGTGACCAAATTGGGTGGAAAACCCGTCGCCCCTGGTTTTTGGCACCGATTTTTTGGCAAATGGTCGGTCAAAAACATGCCAGCCGATTGCGTATTCATGTCCGTACTGGCCGTGGAATTGATGACCGATGTGTACGGGAAACACATCCGCCGCGATGAACGCGTATCCAACATCCTTCGAAAAGTATCCGAATTACACAATATCGAAGAGGGCCGACACATATTTTACACCAAATTATGGTTGGAGCGCTTTACCGCCAATGCCGGTTTTATCCGTCGCTCTTGGTACAGTGTGACCGTGTTGCTCAACCTTTATTTCATGCGTACCTTGTATGTGAAAACCGAGATTTTTGAGCGCATCGGGGTAGAAAACCCAGAACATTATGCTCGGGCAGCGACCCAAAACCTGAAGCAAAAACTGGGCGAACATTGCCTGGAAGATGCGCTTGAGTTTGTACAAAGTTTCAATGGCTTCAACTGGCTCACACGCCCTGTTTGGCGTTGGGTGATGCGGGTGGAGATTTAGGGGGCCAGGGGTGGGACCGCCTGATTGTGAAGTTTCAAACAACAAACATGAAAAAAGCAAAAATCGCCGAACTGTCCGTCTATCTACCAGAACGGGTGGTGGGCAATCTTGAAATAGAAGAACGGGTCAATGCGCACCGAAAAATCTTACCCCCTGGTGGCCTACAGCGCTTGTTCGGGATCGAGGAAAGGCGTTATGCGGCAAAAGGGCAACAAGTTTCTGATTTGGCCGCCGCCGCTGCCCGACCGATTGTTGAAAAAATTGGGGCCGGCAACATCGAGTTTATGATTTTTGCTGCCGCCTGTTCCGACTTGATAGAACCCGCCACTTGCAACATTGTGCAGCACAAGTTGGGCCTTCGATGCCCAGCTATGGACATCAAAAACGCCTGCAACAGTTTCACCAGCGCCCTAATGACCGCCAGCAGTTTCATCAGCTCCGGAATATGCGATAACGTGCTGATTGTCAATGGAGAAAAATTAAGCGATGCCATACGGTTTGCGTTTGATGATGAGCAACACCTGATGAAGCACCTGGCCGGATTGAGTCTCGGCGATGCCGGGGCCGCGGTTTTGGTCTGCAAATCGGAGAATGAAAGTGGCCTCTGTTTTCAAAAATTCATGACTAAGGGGGAGCATTGGCAGCTCTGCACCATTCAAGGCGGCGGCTCCATGTATCCCCACGATGTGAGCAAACACTATTTTGAAGGCCAAACCGCCGCACTCAAAGACGTTTTATCCGACACAGCCAATCATTTTTTCCACCAGTGCCTGTCGGAGTCTGAGTGGCAGGTAGCGGATATTCAGCATTTTTTTACCCACCAGGTTTCGGTGGGTACCACCCGTTTGATTGCGCAATTGACCAAGGTGGACCCTTCCAAATTTGAGGAGGTTTTCACGCGATACGGCAACACCGCCGCCGCGTCCATTCCCTTGGCCATGCATGCCCGAATGAGCCGTGGTGAAATTCAAAAAGGCGACAAAATAGCCTGGATTGGTTTGGCTGCCGGGGTCAGTGTTTCAATTCAATTGATGGTTTGGTAAGCTTTTTATGTTGATTTGTTTAGTTGGGGATTTGGGGATTTGTTCCACCAGGCTTGGGCACTCAAATAACCAAATCCCCAAATAACCAAATCCCCCCCAAAAAAAACATATCCCCAAATCAGCAACCTTTACATCCATGACCAAATCACTTCTCCAACTCCTAAGCGAACGCGACCCTGCCGCGAATGCGATTGTACACCATGACCAGGTGTTATCTGTGGGCGATTTGCTACGCGACACAGCTTTGCTCGCCGCCGGCTTTCAAAAAGCAGGCCTGAAACCCGGCGACACCGCTGTTTTGGCGGCGATGCCCGATGCGGGATTTGTTCGAATTATATACGCTGCCCTGATTTGTGGCTTGCGACTTGCGGTCATCGACCCCGAGATGGGTCGGGAGAACTACCGCGAAAAGCTAAAACAGTTGAATCCACAATGGGCCTTTGTGGATTACCGGTTGTTGCTGTTGCAGGAGCATCCGTTGTTGCGTTGGGCGTATTTTCATTGGTCCAAAAAGGGCATCTATTTCCCTAGAAGTCCGGGAATCAAGATCATTGCCTGTGGTAAATGGATGCCCATTTTTCAAAAACATATTTCGCTCAAGTCCCTTGGAACTCCGTTCCGAGGAGGTTTGGAGGAGCGTGGCCCCGAAACGGAGTTTCGGGGCACTTCCGACTTCCTTATTACTTACACTTCGGGCACCACCTCGGTCCCCAAAGGCGTGGTGCACAGCGTGGGGGCCATCACCGCCAGCATCCTGCAAATTGCCGATCTCATAAGGGGCGGACACAACCGCCGAATCGCCACCCACCTACCCTATTTTGCAATCATTGGGCTCAATGCGGGCGTGGAAGCATACCTCTGGGAATACCATAGTTCGGCGGAGCAACAACTCGATTTTATCCAAAAGCACCAGATTACCACGCTCTTCAGTCCGCCCTGCGATTATTTGCCCCTAATTGAATGGTGTGAGCGCAATGACGCGCAGTTCCCGGATTGTTTACAGCACCTGTTTTTTGGCTCGGCCCCCGTGCATCGCTCCTTTTTGGAGCGACTGATTGCCGTTTTACCCAATCACATTCGACTGACCTGTTTGTATGGCATGACGGAAAATCTGGTGGTAGCCAGTATTGACGGTCGCGTAAAAGCTACGCTTCCAACCGACTCGGGCGATATTTTGGGCCAAGCGGTAGCCGGGGTGGAAATTCAAATTGCTGCCGATGGCGAAATCATGGTTCGTTCGCCACAGCTGTACACACGGTATTTGCACCAGGAAACCCGCGATGCTTGGCATGCCAGCGGCGATTTGGGTTTTGTGGATGCGGAAGGTCGTATTGTGCTTACGGGACGCAAAAAGGACATGATTATCCGCCGTAATTTCAACCTCTACCCTGGTTTGTATGAACCCACCATCAACCGAATCCCGGGGGTAACAGAGTGTGCTTTTGTGGGTATTTTTGATGAAACGAAACACGATGAAGTGGTGGCGCTTTTTGTGGAAACCCATCGCCCGATTACAGCTTCTGCCTTCCGGAAACAACTCGAACGTGGGGAATATTCCATCGACCGGGAAGCCTTGCCCGATATGATTTTTTTTGAAAGGTTGCCCCGCGCTGGGCGACAAAACAAGGTGGATAAAAACGCGCTACGTGCAAGATTGCGGCAGCATGAGGCTGTATCAAAAGGTTTATGGGGTTGATGAAGTTGATGAAGGTTGATAATTGCACTCAAATAAGCACGGTCAGGCCACTTTTAGTGGTGCAAAAAATAAACCTTCATCAACCCCATAAACCATCCGAACAAGTTCCATCATGCTCAAAAAAACGACCCAACCCAAACGCATTTTCATCACCGGCGCCACAGGATTTGTCGGCGCGACCCTGGTTCGCCACTTTGCCGCTCGGGGTTGGGAGGTTACCGCGAGCGGGCGCACAGACCCGCCCAAGCCATTGCTGGACTTGGCAAGATATGTAAGGGCGGATATTCAACAGGGCTTGCCAAGACAAACAGCCGATGTGGTCGTTCATGCTGCCGCCCTAGCTTCCGATTCCGCCCCTTGGTCAGATTTGAAACGCGCGAATGTGGACGGTACGCGCCACGTTTTCGAAGCCACCCGGTATTGTCGATGTTTCATTTACATATCGTCTTCCTCCGTGTACGATTCCCAAAATGCGATTCATTTTGAAGACGAACCTGTTGATTATCAACAACTTTCCCCGTATGGTCGCTCCAAGCGCTTGGCGGAAGATTGGTTGCTGGAGCAGGATTGGGAAGGTCGGATTTTGTGCATCCTTCGTCCTCGGGCGGTATATGGGGTGGGCGACCGGGTTTTGTTGCCCAGGTTGCTGCGCTTGGTAAAGTTTGGGCAAATCATGGCACCTGGGGATATGCGCGTTTTGAGTTCTTTGACCCATGTGGACCATTTGGCAGCGGCGGTGGAATGCTGCGCGTCGCTCCAAGTTTCCGAAAATTCAAATCGTCAGATATTAAACGTCGCTGATGCCAAGCCTTACGAAATGCGCGAGGTGGTGCAGCGGTTGCTTTCGGAAATCCATGGGAAGGAATTGACGTTTCGGGCCCTCCCCATTCGTCCTTTACGGCTTTTGGCAAATTGCTTGGAAAGGCTACACCTGGCAAATCAATTTACGCCTTATTCGCTGGCAGCAGTGTCACAACACTGTGTTTTGGATATTCAAAGGATTAAAACAAACATTGGCTACCAGCCCGAACTACATTTTTGGAAAGCCTTGCCACAAATAGCGAGTTGGATTAAAAATATTGGTACGAATCGATTTAAAACGGCCTTTGAAAATTTACCATGGGACGTCCCCAACCACAAATAAGAACACGCTGTAGAGGTTAAGCCCAGAAAAGCCTACTTTTGCCCGGCTTTAGAAACAGGCACTACCCTTGCCTGATTGGAAGCCGCAAGCAAACCATGGCCCATCTCACACCAACTTTCGTTCTGGTCATCCTGTTCCTCTACTTTGCTATGCTCGTAGGCGTGGCATGGTTCACCGGGCGCAACAACAGCAACGAGGGTTTTTTCCTGGCCAACCGTAAAGTACCTTGGTATGTGGTGGCGTATGCCATGATTGGTACCAGTATCAGCGGGGTTACGTTTATCAGTATCCCGGGTGCAGTAGGTGGTTCAGGTGTCAACATGGCCTTTTCGTACATGCAGGTGGTGATGGGTTATTTGGTGGGGTATCTATTTATCGCCACGGTCTTGATGCCCTTGTATTACCGCCTGAACCTGACCAGTATCTACGGGTACCTGGAGCAGCGCTTTGGCTGGTGGTCGTACAAAACCGGGGCGGGTTTCTTTTTGCTCTCCCGCACCTTGGGGTCGGCGGCTCGTATGTTCCTGGCAGCCAGCGTTTTACAAATGTTTGTGTTTGGGCCCTTGGGGGTTCCTTTCACCGTCACGGTGGTGCTGATGCTGGCCTTGATTTATGGTTATACGTTTAAAGGTGGTTTGAAAACCATCATCTGGACGGACTCTATCATGACCACGTTTTTCCTGGCCGCATTGGTTTTCACCGTTTGGACCGTGGGGAAATCATTAAATCTGGGCGGATGGGACATCGTTTCCAACGTAATGGGCAGCAAGTACGGGCAGGTGTTTTTCTTCGACAACTTCTTATCCGACCCCAACCATTTTGTCAAGCAATTCGTGAGCGGGGCACTTGTGGCCATCGCCATGACCGGGCTTGATCAGGATTTGATGCAAAAAAACCTGGCCTGCAAAAACATCCGGGAGGCCCAGAAAAACATGGCGGTTTTCAGCGTATACCTCGTGGTCATCAACTTTTTGTTCCTCGTGCTGGGCGCTTTGCTTTACCTCTACGCCGGTAGTATCGGGTTGGAAATACCTGCACGGACAGACCAACTTTATCCCAAAATCGCCTTTGGGCATTTGGACGCTTTGGCTGGAATCTTTTTCATTCTGGGGCTTATTGGCAGCACCTACGCCAGCAGCGATTCGGCATTGACCGCCCTTACCACCAGCTTTTGTGTGGACTTTTTGAATTTTGAAAAAGGGAAAGATTCAGAACCACCCACCTTTGCCTACGAAGAAGAACGATTGGCCCACGAAAAAGCAAAGGAGGACAAATTACGCAAAACCCGCACATTGGTGCACCTTGGGTTTTCGGCCCTTTTTGTGGTTATCATATTGGCACTCAATGCCTTGAGCGACACTCCGGTTATCTCGCTCATTTTTAAAATAGCGGGCTACACCTATGGCCCCTTGCTCGGATTATTCATGTTTGGACTCTTCACCGACCTGAAAATCCGTGACCGTTTCGCGCTGCACGTCTGCTTGGCCGCGCCCGTGCTGACCTTTCTACTCGAATATTCTTGCAAAAGATGGGTAGGCTTCGACGTCGGCTTTCTCACCATCCTGCTAAATGGTCTATTTGCTATTTTTGGCCTTTGGTGCATTTCGTACCGCGAACAGGCAGATTGAAGCAGACAAAACACTGCTCTCGCGCGTTCCCCCCAAATAGATAACCAAACCCTCTTCCATATGGTTCCCCAACCCATCTCCGCTCGCAAGGTACTCTTGCGGTGGTACTTTCCATTGCTGTTCGTTTTCACCGTTTTTGCCGGATTAAACCAACAAAAGTACCCAGACCTCATTTTTTCCAGCGATGCCGAAGGCTATTACATGTACATCGCTGCGCCTTTTTTCAGCGGTGGCTTTGCCAACTACAAGTCGCCCAACAATCTGTACACGCCTTATCCTGGCTCTGACAAAGTCTTCACCAAGTACACCTACGGCACAGCGCTATTTGAGGCGCCCTTTATCGCGGTGGCCCACTTTGTTTACCTGGTCAAGGAAGGCAATCACGATTCCCACGGACGTTTGCCTATTCACGGCCGTGGGGTGTTGTTCGCTTTCATTTTTTACAGTTTGGCGAGTTTGTGGTTGTTGCGGCGTTTTTTGGAGCGCCGGTTCGACCCCATTTGGGTAATGTTGGCATTGTGCGGCCTGTACCTTGGCACCAATTGGGTGTATTACACGGTAAAAGAGCCTGGCAACTCACACATCATCTCCCTTTTTATGCTGACGTGTTGGATGGTGTTTGTGCCAAAGTTGTTTCGGGAACCTACGGCTAAGCACTTCGCACTTGCTGGGCTGATTTTTGGTCTGACCTGTTTGATTCGCCCCACTAACTGCATTGCTATTCTGTACCTGTTTTTTGCTGAATTCCCGGGCCCCAATGGAGGCACCTGGCGAGAGCGCTGGCAGTTTGTAGGGAAGCACTGGAGCTTGCTGCCGCTCGCCATGGTCAGCATACTCGTGGTATGGTGGCCCCAAATATGCTACTGGCACTATGCCACAGGGCACTGGTTCTTCTATTCGTACAACAACGAAAGCTTTGTCAACTGGCGTTCGCCCAAAATCTTGAACGTCCTTTTTGACATCCAAAACGGGCTTTTTGTATACGCCCCTATTTTGTTTTTGCCACTGATTGGGCTTTTGCATGGCATTTGGCGGCGGAAACGTGAAGCGATTGGCATCTTTTTGATGATGTCTTTGCTGACGTATTTATTTGCCA
>JALHPW010000039.1 GCA_022842255.1 Saprospiraceae bacterium
TTACAGGCCCAAGCCCTTTTTCACGCCTACCCCCCCCTTCCCTGGTTTGAAAGCCAGCGCAATTTTAAGATTCTTGGCAACCAAAAAACAAGGGGTTCCAACCCAGGTTTAAGCCTAAGACTCAAGTAGCTGACACAGGGTAAGATTCAGCCTCAGTGTTCAACAAAAATATAATTGCCCCGCCCTTCAGGGCGAGGGTAAAAGGTGCAATGGAATCCAGGGCTTTAGCCCTTTAGGTCTTGCCGTTCCTCAAATCCATATTTGGCGATGAAAGCTTGATACTCTTGCTCAAAGTCCTTCTGTGCATGGTGAGATTCCTGGTTCCGAATATAGTTCCTGACAACTTCCAGGTGCGACTGACTTACCGAAACAGCGAAATAATCATGCTGCCAGCCAAATTTTTCCGGAAAATCCAGATGTTTATTGGCCCAATAAGAAGATTCCCCCTTAAGCAGCTGCATAATTGTGGCCATATTCTGGTCAGCAGAAAGTGAAATCAAACAATGAACATGGTCTGTAAAGCCATTAATCTCTAGGATGTAGATGTTTTTGCTAGAGGCATACTCGCGGATATGCTTGAAAAGCAGATTGCGGTGCTTTGTTTCAAGGAGTTTTTTACGCGATTTGGTAGCCCATACTGCATGGACTAAAATATTGGTATAAGACATGCTGGACTTTTGGGGTCATTTTGGTGAAGAAATATTCTATTTAAAAATGTTATGCAGCAAATTGTATTTCAAATATATGGATTCAAATTCATTTATGCAAATAAAACTTGCCTAATCAATAGTGTGCAACTGTTGTCTTATCAACTTCAGCTGCCCCAGAATTAAGAATAGGGACAAAATTTTTAGAAGACAATACTGAGGGCTTTGGAAAAGGGCTAAAGCCCTGTGCTATATTCAATGCCCTCCCCGTCCTGAAGGACGGGGCAATTCAAGACGGGGCAATTCAGGACGGGGCAATTCAGGACGGGGCAATTCAGGACAATTCAGATATAGACGGCTAAGAATAGCAATTAAGTTCAGGCCCCTCATGGATGAGGCGATAAAAGGAAGGTCTATCACCACAGATAAAAGGGGGGCATGATTCGCTTTGAGTCATATTGCTTCATGCAAATCAAAGGCTCCCCTCAATCAAACTCAATAGTATCCCCAGCCCGATAAATCTTCTTGTCGGGCGACTCTGGCGCGGGCACCTCTGCCGTTGGGATAGCCGGACTAGGCACTTCCTCTGGTTCGCCAAACAGGCTCGCCTGCTGGGCCGTACCGGCAGCTTTAGCCGCTGGATGATGCTCTGGGTCATGGGCCTCAGCTTTGGGCAACAACCTCGACTCCCCTACTTCGATTTCTTTCACGCCGCCCAGCATCTGGTCGCTGAGGCGGTTGCCGACGGCTTTCCAGCCTTTTACGTCCATGAAATCGCCCAGGGAGACCTCCCCGGTCATCGGTTTGCCATTGATTTTCAGGGTGTACTTGATGCGTGGGTTTTCTTTGATGGAGGCAAATAGCAATTTCGATTTGGCATGGTCGGTGAGGAACGAGTAGCGCTCCTTAAGCTTATTGGTTTCGATTTTGAAACGCTTCACCATCGTCCAGCCTTTGTGACCGTCGAAATGCACGGCATTCACCACCAAATCAGGGGTGAGCTTGCAGAGGTGCAGGATTTCCTTCATCTCAAAACGTTGCTGCACATCGAGGTCGGTTACTTCGTAAGAACCGTCGTTGTAGAGCACCAGCAGACTGTCGCCGGTATCGAATTCGCCCAAAAGTGCGCCACGTTCCAGGGTGTTCAAACGCCCAGTAATATCGTCGAACCACAGTTTCTGCGCCCCAATGGTGCTTTTTCCTACTTCTTTTTGACTGATTTGTTTGACCGGGTATTTGGTCAAAACATTGCCCTGGGAATCGCGGCCTTTGATGGCCAGTTCAGCAAAATCGTAGGGGAATATTTTGACGCGAGCGGTGCTGGCCGCGGTCAAGGTCACTTGTACCACCTCGCTTTCACCATTGGGATTCACCGTGAGGTACAGCATTTTAGAGCCTTTGGCGTCGGAGCCAAGTTGGTAGTCCTTATCCCTGGTAATGGCCGTCACGTTGAAGCGTTTGACAAAGGTTTTGCCCGTTTTTGCATCAGAATAGGCCATGTTGTAGGTAGTGCGCTCGTCGTTTTTCTTCCAAACCGCCACGTGCACGATGTCTTTGCCCACAAAAATCTTCTCGCCAATCCGCACCACTTTCATCACCCCGTCGCGTCGGAACACGATAACATCGTCGATATCCGAACAGTCCTGCACAAACTCATCTTTTTTCAAACCCATGCCGATGAAGCCTTCCGCACGGTTGACGTACAGCTTCGCGTTGTTGGCCACCACCGCTGATGCCTGAATCGTATCGAACGCAGCAATTTCCGTGCGGCGCTCGCGGCCTTTGCCGTGTTTGCTCAGCAGGTTTTCAAAGTAGGCAATCGCGTAGTCTGTGAGGTGTTCGAGGTGGTGCTTGGTTTGCAACAATTCCTCGTTGGTTTTGGCAATTTCCTCGTTGGCTTTGAAGGAGTTAAACTTGGAAATCCGCTTGATACGAATTTCGGTAAGGCGAGTGATATCCTCTTCAGTCACATCGCGCAAGAGTTTGATTTTTTGGGCCTCTTTGGAGTAATTGGGGTCAGAAGGCGTGATGACGTACTTTTTCAAACCCACATCAATGGTCTGAATCACAGCCTCCCAGGTTTCGCATTCCTCAATGTCGCGGTAGATGCGGTTTTCGATAAAAATCTTCTCCAATGAAGCGAAATGGAGCTTTTCCTCCAATTCCGCCTTAAGGATTTCCAACTCCATGCGGAGCAGTTCCTTGGTATTTTCGGTCGAAATCCGCAGCATCTCGTTCACATCGGTGAAAAGCGGCTTATTGTCCACAATGACGCAACAGTTGGGACTGATGCTCACCTCACAATCGGTGAACGCGTAAAGCGCATCGATGGTCACATCGGGACTGACCCCGGGCTGGAGTTCAATTTCGATGTCAATATCGGCGGCCACTTTGTCCACCACTTTTTTAATCTTGATTTGCCCCTTGTCGTTGGCTTTCAGGATGCTTTCAATGAGGTCGCCCGTGGTGACGCCAAAGGGAATTTCGGTGATTTGCAGCGTTTTTTTGTCGATTTCCTTGATTTTCGCACGAACGCGGATTTTACCGCCCCGGGCGCCGCCGTTGTAATTGGCTGCATCGATCAGGCCGCCTGTGGAGAAATCGGGTATTAAATCCGACTTCCGGCCTTTCAAACTGGCAATGCTGGCCTTGATGATTTCGATGAAGTTGTGGGGCATGATTTTGGTACTCAAGCCCACCGCAATGCCCTCTGCGCCATGCGCGAGTACAAGCGGGAATTTCATTGGCAGATTCACCGGCTCGCGTTTGCGACCGTCGTAGCTCAATTGCCATACCGTGGTATCGTGGTTGAACGCCACATCCAGCGCGAATTTGGTCAGACGTGCCTCTATATAACGCGGCGCAGCGGCAGAATCGCCGGTGCGGGAATCGCCCCAGTTGCCCTGACAATCAATCATTAATTCTTTCTGCCCCATGTTCACCATGGCATCGCCAATGGCCGCATCGCCGTGCGGGTGGTACTGCATCGTTTGTCCGATGAGGTTGGCCACTTTATGGTAACGCCCGTCGTGTTGCTCAAACATGGCGTGCAGGATACGCCGTTGCACGGGTTTCAGGCCATCTTCAATGGCCGGTACGGCGCGTTCGAGGATTACGTACGAGGCATAATCCAAAAAGTAGTTCTGGTACATCCCCGACAGGGTGATGACACTATCCTCATGATTGATAGAGGTGGTTGGGGGCGGGGCGGTGTCGCGTCTTTGCTTAGCCATTTTTTGCAGGGCAGTTCGTTTCGTGTGGGGTTGTAGTTTGGCTTTGAGGTTCTGTTTTTAGGGGAGGCAAAAGTAATGAAGTGAGGGTCTCAAAAAGTTGATGAAGGTTGATATTGGTGGATGAAGGTTATTCGTTGAACTCGAAAAGGGCTGTGCCCCTTCTGCTTTGGGGTGGAAAATCAACCCCTATAACCCTTTTGAGACGGCCTCTTCAAGTAGGTTCATTTTCGCTAAACAGCAATTTATTCCCGAACGGATCGGTCAAATACATACAAATCCCGCCCCAAAAAGCGTCTTCCACGCTCGGACGGTAGTATTTGTAATTTTTGGCTGCGAGTTCCTCCTGCCATGCACGCAATCCTGTGCAACGCAAAAAAACTTTGCCGCCTGGGGTACAATCGCCTGCGTGTTCGGACAGATGGAGCGTCAAATTGCCCAGCGAAACCTGCATATACAAGGGCATTCCTTCCTCAAATCGATGCTCCCAATCAATCTGGAACCCCAGCCAATCGCAGTAGTATTCCCGGGCCTTTTGTTCATCGAAAATCCGGACTAGCGGAATGGTTTGAAGAATGGTGGTCATGGGTTGTTAATGTGGTCAATTTGATTAATGTGGTCAATTTGTTTGAATGGGTTTGAATGTGATTAATTGCCGTTGATTGCATTTACTGACCACATTCCTCAAATTGGCCACATTTATTTAAAATGCGGGTTTTTGATAATCCCAACAATGTTTCCCCAAGGATCTTTGAGTGTGGCAACCCAGATATCCCCACCCACTTCATTGGGGGCTTCATGGGCCGTGGCGCCTGCTTGGAGCCAATGGTCAAATGCTGCCTGAATATCCTCCACGCCCCAGTAGGTTTCCACGTTTTCGCCATTTGGAACCGTGTCCGTGTATGGATGAAGCCCAAGTTCGTAACCACCTACTTCAAACCCGACATAAAACGGCTCGTTGAAATAAGGCTGAATGCCCAGGGCATTGGCATACCATTCGGTGGCTTTCCCCAAATCTTGACCAGGGATGCGGTAAATACAGGTACGGAGACCCAAAAAATGTGTTGCCATAGCTTTCAAATTTGGAGGCGAAAGTAGTGCAAATTGTTTTTCAAAATAAAACTTTTTGTTTTTAAAAAACAAAGAAGGCTGTGTTGATGGGTTGATTCGGTTTATGAGGTTGATAGGGGTTTATATTTTGTACTCGAAAAAAGCAGGAATAGTCCACTTTCAGGATGCAAAATATAAACCATCATCAACCTCATAAACCCCACCAACCCTTCAACACAGCCTCCAAAAACCTTATTTCCAACCTGCCTACTCTTTGTTGTCGAGCTTGAATTTAAACGGCAGGGTAAATTTCACTTTCACCGGCTTTCCGTCTTTCATGGCGGGCTTCCAATTCGGGCTGATTTTCAAGACACGGATTACCTCATCGGATAAGTCCTGCCGGGGTGATTTCACGGATTCAAAGGTGCTGAGCGAGCCATCTTTTTCCACCACAAAGGTGATGACCACCAGCCCTTCCACGCCTGTTTTTTGAGCTTCTTCGGGATATTTAATGTTGGTAGTCAGCAGTTTATACAACTCTGGCTGACCGCCCGGATATTCTGGCACAGCATCCACTTCGTTCAGTTCCTTGGGGCCATCCAGTTTGAATTTGATGGGCAAGGTGTATTCCGCATTCAACACTTTACCTTCTTTCACCGCGGGTTTCCACTTGGGCATGGATTGTACCACGCGGATGGCTTCCGCTACCAAATCCGGGTGAAGCGGGTTGCTGTTATTTGCCTGCGCCACTTCGGTCAACGACCCGTCAGTTTTTACCGTAAATTTCACGATGACCGTACCCTCTGCATTGGCAGCTTTGGCTGCCGCTGGGTATCGGGTGTTTTCTCCCAAAAACTTGATCAGTGCATCCATGCCACCGGGGAATTCAGGCTGGGCATCCACGGATTTTGGAGCTGTTTTGGAAGATTTGTCGGGCAAAGAAAATTTTATTGGAAGGGTCAGGGCACAACGCACAACCTTGCCCTTGTGCCGAGCAGGGACCCATTTTGGCATGGATTCCACTACCCGCACTGCCTCTTGGGTCAATGGACGGGCGGATTCGACATAATACTTTGGGGCAGGGTGAAGGATATTCCCATTTTCGTCAACAACAAACGAAACGAATACAGTTCCCTCCAAGCCACTCTGTTTCGCCAATTCCGGGTATTTCAAATTTTCCTGCAAAAACTTAAACATGGCCTCCTGACCACCAGGGAATTCGGGTTGCATTTCAGCGTATTGGTACACAAGTTGACCACTTTCGTCGGGGGTAGGCGCCACATTGTTGCGCACAATCTTCATGGTCTCTTCATAGGTTTCTGGGTTAAACGTAATCACTGTATCGGTTGCGTTCCAACCCTTGGATTCCAATTCGCGCACAAACGCCAGGTGCTTTTCATCCACGGCCTGTGCGATGGCTGGGGCTTGGCGGAACAACATGGCAAACAAGAGGGCAGCCGGAGCCACCAACCCAAATTTCAAGGCCCGGATAGGGGCCGAATTCTTTTTCGTCAACATGATAAGTCTTTGTTTGAGTGGTGATTGAAAAAAATGATTTGCGAAGGCAATCGGCATTCCGGACTGCGATTGCCCTATCAACAACAGGCCATATTGTTTTCTGTCAGCATGGCGCGACGCAGCGGCATCGGCCAGATATTCGTGAACCGTACGCAAGCCCCGACGATACCAGTGCGCCAGCGGGTGAAACCAAAACACTACACACAACACCTCGGCAAACAACACGTCTATACTATGCCAGCCTTTGACGTGGGCGCGTTCGTGGGCGAGCATAAGCGCGGTTTCGGCGTTTGAACTTTCCGAAAGTTTAGAACTTTCGGAAAGTTGGTTTTCCACCGGCACAAACACCCACCGAAAGAACGAAAACGGCACTTTTGCCTCTGCCGTTTGAATCAAAAGACAGCCATCGGGAAGCCGTTCGGACTTGCCTCGAACGGCCATTCGCACAATTTTCAAAAGTCCCCAAAGCACCCGTGCTGCCATCAAAGCAAAGCCCAGCCAATATGCAACCCACAGAAAATCAATATCTTGCCACGTGCTCGTAGCAGCTTCCACCTGCTGGATACTGACGGTAAATTCGGGCAAGACGATGACTGGCAATCCGCCATCATCCACTGGCACAGGCATCTGCTCAGCTGGCCAAGCCGAGAGTAAAATGCCAAGCCCTGCGGTACCAAGCAAGTAAGCCCGGTTGGCGCGAAAGAAGGTTTCATGCCGCAGCAGCAAGCTGTAGAGCAGGGCAAAAAAGCCCCAGCACAGGGTGAGTTTGAGCAGGAAAATCGTCACCATCCGAATTCTATTTGAAATAGTTTTTGATACCGCACGAGTTCGCCTTTGTGCCTGGCGGGAGTCCAACCCGTGTGCATGAGCGAAACAAGTCGCGCCGCTTCGGCGCGAAATTGAGGGTAGGCAGGAAAAATATTATCTGGATAATCTTTGGGGGTTATTAATTCTACATTTGAAATTGTACCGTTTTTTTCGATAATTGCTTTCACCCATACCACGCAAGGCGTCCCTTCTTTTTGGGCTTTTTCTTGAAAAAAGGTACTATTTTCTTTTGCAAACTCGCTCCACGATTTCCAAAACCGCGGACGTTCGTCGGCTTGTTTATATACCCACTCACCACGATCGTATTTGAAAGGAGCAAAGTTGTAGACCATAACCCCAATTGAGTCCGCAGGGGCGTCGGGGCCTGACTTGGCGTAATCCGTGTCTCTAAAAACCCAATTGGCCTTCTCCAATTCTTCTGCACTAATAACAGGGTTTCGAGCATAAAACTTGTTAAACGAAAAGTTCAATTCTTCAAAAGTTTGAGCGGCCGTTTCCACTTTTTGAAATAGCAAAACAAATAGGAGTGAAAGTGGGAGCAAAAGGCTGTAGCGACATGACCGCGCAGGAGCAGATTTATCTTTCATCAACATAATAATGCGTTGTTTGAGTGGTGATTGAAAAAAATGATTCGCGAAGGCAATCGGCATTCCGTACTGCGACTGCCCTAACAACAACAGGCCATATTGTTTTCTGTCAGCATGGCGCGACGCAGCGGCATCGGCCAGATATTCGTGAACCGAACGCAAGCCCCGACGATACCAGTGCGCCAGCGGGTGAAACCAAAACACTACACATAACACCTCGGCAAACAACACGTCTATACTGTGCCAGCCCTTGGCGTGGGCGCGTTCGTGGGCGAGCATGAGCGCGGTTTCGGCGTTTGAACTTTCCGAAAGTTTAGAACTTTCGGAAAGTTGGTTTTCCACCGGCACAAACACCCACCGAAAGAACGAAAACGGCACCTTTGCCTCTGCCGTTTGAATCAAAAGACAGCCGTCGGGGAGCCGTTCGGACTTGCCTCGAATGGCCATTCGCACAATTTTCAAAAGTCCCCAAAGAACCCGTGCTGCCATCAAGGCAAAGCCCAGCCAATATGCAACCCTCAGAAAATCAACATCTTGCCAAGTGCTCGTAGCAGCTTCCACCTGCTGGATACTGACGGTAAACTCAGGCAGAACAATTACCGGCACTCCGCCATCATCCACTGGCACAGGCATCTGCTCAGCTGGCCAAGCCGCGAGTAAAATGCCAAGCCCAGCGGTACCAAGCAAGTAAGCCCGGTTGGCGCGAAAGAAGGTTTCATGCCGCAGCAGCAAGCTGTAGAGCAAGGCAAAAAAGCCCCAGCAGAGGGTGAGTTTGAGGAGAAATAGAGTCATGGCGCTTTCGTGTTTATTGGTCGAGCCAATGCATGATATTGCGTAAAAGTTGACCGTTTTGACGTGCCTCCGGGACGTTCATGCCCGTTGGCGCTCGGTTGGGGCCAGCTAACTGGGCTGAGAACATGGCCGCCTCGCCCATTACCACTATTTTACCTTTTCCATATTCCATATAGGCTCCCTGGCAAAAGCCCTCGCCGCTCAGGGCTGGCGTATTTTCTTCAAATTGCCAAGCCACCTCCGGCGATAAAAGCGTGTAGTTTTTCAGCTTAAGAATAGGTTTTGCCGCCTTTGGCGCCCAAAACGCGCTTCCCGTGAACGTAATAATGGTATCCAATCCCTGCGTTATCTCGTTTTGGATAAGGGTTTGATTGCCCTTATAAAACCGCTCGAACTGTCGGCTTCGGTTGTCCATTGCAAAACAGTTCAAAAATTCAAACCCAAAAGCCGAACCCAAGGAATGTGCCGCACCCGCAAAAGGCATGTGGTCGGCAATGAGCAAAAGCCGTCCGCCAGATTTGACCCAATCATGCACGGCAATGATTTCCGTCGGACTAAAAGCTGAAGGCGTGGGCAATTGCCAGCGCCCGAGGTTGGAACTGTCCAATGGGTTGGAAATCACCAAAATTTTACACGCCTGCAATACCTCCTTGCTGAACGGGGCAGGGTTGGATACCATTTGGTAGCCGTCGCTTTGCAGCAATTTGCCAAAAGGAGCATAACGCCCGGCAAGGGTGTGGAAATTGTTGTGCGCAGCATCCAGGAACACGACGCTGCCTTTCCCTTTTTCGTATCTAGGATTTGGGATTGGGTGCACAAAAGCAGTGTCGGGCACCTGCTGTGCAAGCAGTTGGACACAACAAAAGCACCCAAAAAGCATCAAAAGAGCGATTTTGGTTCTCATAGCTCCTTATTTTTCAAGGATTTTCAACAAATCTTCCAATTCGGACTTGCTCAGTTTTTCCTCTTCGGCCAGATGCGACACCAGCCGCGGCACTGAGCCGTCGAAATAGTTGCGCAACAAATCGCCTAGGGAGCGCCGACCGTATGCCTCCCGCTCCACTAAGGGGAAATACTCATGGGTTTTGCCATAGGCTTTGTGCCCGACAAATCCTTTTTTCTCCAAGATGCGCACCACGCTTGAAATGGTGCTGTGGGGTGGTTTGGGCTCAAGGCAACGGTCGAGCAAATCGCTTACCGTACCGCGACCAACATCCCAAAGGAGTTGCATTACATCTTCTTCTGCTTTAGTTAGTTTTTGCATAGCAATTAACTTGATAAACAAGTGATAATCAATCCACTAAAAAGGAAAGTTCAAAGAGTTTTTCTTCGTATGTGCGAAATATCAATGCAGTGTATGCCCCTGGTTTCAAGTACAATTTGTAATTTGTTCTATCATCATTGATAGGGCACAACAGCACTGGTATTGCATTTTTTCCGGCAGTTTTCCATTCCTTTTCTCTATAAACTTGAAGCAGGCGGCCATTAAGATTGGGTGCTTTCGGAAACATTATTTCTTTATAAGCTGTATCTGATTCTTTCATCCAATCAGGGTAGCCAAGTTCACAGTTTGTACGAGGGAAGAAAACACTGACATCCACTTTATCTTGGTGTTTGGAAGCGACGAATATCGAATCGTTCAAAAAAAGCACGGAAGGTATTTTTATTTGAAATGAATCGAGCACCGCGCGGTAGGTTTTGTCTTCCGTTGAGGGACTATATCGTTCTTTCATTGCGGTGCATTCAATGGATGGCACATTACGGTCAAGTAGACTGCAAAGGTTCTGCGCCATTTTAACCCATCCGTCATTGGACTTTTTTTCGATATGCCCATGGCCGGCCAATACCACTATTTTCCTTCCTGGATGCTTTTTGTAGTAAGCTACGATATTGTTCGCTTGTGCTAGGTCTCGGCTATTTTGGTTTTCCAAATACGATTTTTGAGTGTTGTACGACGTGGTGGTATCTTCGTAGGCCAATAAATTAAACCCCATTTCAAGGGCCTCTCGAATCAACTGGCCAAATGCTGGCTCTCGAACGTAGTAGCCCGTTTTTCCGGTAGGATAACCCCGTTGATTGAGCATTGAATCCTTGTGGTCCAACGTTTCAACCGCCAGACACCTAAATCCTTTCTCATAAAGTGCCGGTAGCAAAGCTCGAATGAATGCGCGGTTTTGCCCTCTACTATGTGCTTCATTGAACAGAATAATTGGTTCTTCCCCAAAGTGTTCCACAATATACTTTTCTGCAGACTCAACCTTCACCGCTTGCTCAAATTTCTGTAAAACGGTGTTCCTTCTGGGGAATGCTTGTTGTTCATATTGCAACGACAACTGGTGGAGCCCTGCAAAAGAAGCAAACGTCATTGCAGCCTGATAAAACATGCCCTTATCCTGCATAGGAACAGTATCTGCTGTATAATATTCAGCTATAGCCAATAAGGAATCCACTGCGGCCATGTATCCAGCTTTTTGAAACACATCGTTCGCATAATCAAATACACCAGTCTTGGGCTTGGGGTGCCTCCCGGTTTGAGCGTAGGAATTTACCGACAAGAGCAGCAAGGGAAAAGCAAGAACCCGTAAATAATATAACTTAAACATAATTTTGATTCTTAGTACCACAAAGGTGCAACGTATTTATTTTGAATGCAACTAATTTTTTAGCCAAACAACGTAAAAATACGTTATAATGATGCAAAGCATTGAAAACCAATTTTTTAAGTCGAAATCTTTTTTTAGAAAATATGGATATCAATGTCTTTCAATCCACGTATCTTGCCCTGCAAGTCGTTTTTTCAACCCGATTTCAACATGGATAAATTCCTCCACTACGAATCCAAACACCAACCCTTGCTTCCCAAGGGTCAATACCACCATCGACTGCTGCGCAGCATTCTGGCGGGGGTAGTCATCCTTACTGTATTTTTGTCCATCGGTGTGGTGGGATATCACCTCAGCTGTGGGTTTGACTGGCTCGACAGCCTGCTCAACGCTTCCATGATCCTTTCCGGAATGGGTCCCACCAGTCCTATTCAAACAAACGCTGGCAAATGGTTTGCCTCATTTTACGCCTTGTTCAGCGGAGTGGTTTTTATTACCACCATCGGATTGGTGCTTGCCCCCGTGGCACACCGTATTTTTCACCGTTTTCATTTAGAAGAAGCGTGAAATATCTGTTTTTCTTTCTGCTCTTTCCGGTGTTTGCATGGGCTCAAACCGACGCAACACACCCATTTCAAGTCGGCGCCAAGTGGCATCGCGGGTTTATCATTGCACATTCAAAGGAGTTGATTGACGTTTCTCGCTCCAACCCCTACGGTTTTGAGCTCAACGCGCACTGGCTCCTGGCGGATGAAAAATCGATTCGGCAAACCGGTCTGATCGCCAAACGCGGCATAGCGGCCTACTATTTCAATTTTGACAACCCAAGCGTTTTGGGCCATTGTGTGGCTGTTGTACCATACGTCGAACCGCTTATCCGACCTTGGGGACGCCTGTATGGTAGTTTTCAATTGGGCCTGGGCGCTGCCTATTTGTCCAAAGTGTACGACGAGGAAAGCAACCCGACCAACCTCTTTTTTAGTCTGCCCGTGAGTTTTTGGGCCATGGTGAATGCCGATATTTACTACAAAATAGACAAAAAATGGCAGGCTTCCGGTGGTTTCAATTACAACCACATCTCCAACGGCGGCATGAAAAGTCCCAACAAAGGGATGAATTTCCCAACCTTCAACCTGGGCTTACAATATGCCTTTCAAGCCTCGAGCATCCGGAGGCCTGCCAAAAACAACGACTGGAAAAAACAGTCACGCAATTTCAGTTATCTCCTACTCGGTGCCTCGGTGAAAAACGTACCGGCCGAACCCGCCTACCCTACCATCGAACCAAGCCTGCTCATGGGCGCCCAATGGATGTACGGACGCAGGGTGGGCCGATTGTCGGGACTTTCCGCAGGCATCGAAATGGTACACGACGGCTACGACCGGAAATTACTCGACCGCTTGGGCGACCCGACCTCTACCTGGAAAGGTGGAATTTTGTTGGGGCACGAATTGTTGGTCGGCAGGGTTCGATTTACCATTCACTTAGGGCCGTATTTTTACAATCCATCGCGGACTACCGACGCCCTTTACCAGCGATATGGGCTGTTTTATCGGTTTGGAAAACATGTCTTGGTAGGAAGCACCTTGAAAGCCCACCGACATGTGGCGGATGTGTTCGACCTTCGGATTGGCTGGATTTGGTAGCGGAACTGCTTACATTCGCCTTTGTATTGAACCACAAAAGGTACAAAAGGGCACAAAAGACGCATCTAAAAACTCTTGTGCCTTTTGTGGTTCAAAACCCCTCTAAATACCAACATTTCAAACCAACATCATGCTCCGCAACCTCTCATTCCTTGCTATACTGGCGCTATTTTCCTGCACAGAAAAAAAGCCTCAGGACGATTTCCTGCGCCGTGCCCATGAATTGCTGGCTACCACCCCAATTGTGGACACCCACATTGATTTTCCCTGGCATTTGGTGGAATACAAAAAATGGTACACCCCAGGCTACACCGCTTTTGCCGTTAAAAACCCCGATGGCGATTTTGATTGGGAACGCGCCAAAAAAGGTGGGCTTTACGGGCCGTTTATGTCCATTTACATTCCCGCCCATTTTCAAAAAGAACTGGGTCGGTCCAAAAAAGTGGCCGATTCTTTGATTGATATGGTACATGCCATTGTAAAAGATTACCCCGAAAAATTTGCCCTCGCGCCACGTGCCGATGATATCCTTGCCAATTTCAAAAAAGGCATTGTTTCCCTCCCCATGGGCATGGAAAATGGCTCACCACTCGATAAAATTGAAGATGTGGCCTATTTCCACCAACGAGGCATCCGCTATGTTACGCTCACGCACGGCAAGGACAACCATATCTCGGATTCATCGTACGATACCCTGCACACCCACGGCGGACTAAGCGAATATGGTCGTGAGGTAGTACGCGAAATGAACCGGGTTGGCATTATGATCGACGTTAGCCACCTCTCCGACGAGGCGATTATGGATGTTTTAGAAGTAGCACAAAAACCCCTCATCGCTACGCACTCGGCTTGCCGTCATTTCACGCCTGGTTTTGAACGGAACCTACCCGACAGCCTGATTCGGGCCATTGCCAAAACCGGAGGCGTGGTGCAGGTCCCGTTTAGTCAATATTTTTTAGGGGGCTCGGTCCGCGCGGCCTGGCAAAAAGCCGATGATGAACGCGAAGCCCGGAAAATCCCGGAACATGGGCCTGAAGCTTTGGCCTTTTACCAGGAGTTTGGAAAGAAAAACGGGGAACCCTTCTGGATTTCGGTGCGCGAGGTAGCCGACCATATCGACCACATTAAAAATCTGGTAGGCATTGATTATGTGGGACTTGGGAGTGATTTTGACGGCGTGGGCATAGCTCTGCCACCCGATTTGGATGATGTGGATGAATTCCCTAACCTGATTGCCGAACTCCTTCGCCGGGGGTATGCTGATGAAGAGATTCGCAAAATCTGCAATGGCAATGTGCTTCGGGTTTGGCGAGCCAATGAGTGACGAGGTGCGATGTACGAGGTGCGATTTACGAAGTACGATTTACGATTTGCAGCCTGCGATTGCAGCGTTTTTAAAAGCAGGCGTATCTCTCCCCAAAAATCACTGTTATGCACAAACTACTACCCTTCCTCACCTTACTGCTGCTTGCAGTCGCCCGCCTTGGCGCACAAGGTATTTGTGATTCCACCATTACCATCGCCCCAATCCAGCCCTTGTGTGCTGGCACGGGCGAGGCTTACCTGAGTGTTTCGCATCCTGGAGGTGTTTTTAGTGGCTCGGGGTTGATTTACGGCACGTCTTACCTGAACACCGAGTATTTAGGCGCTGGTATTTATACCGCGAAGTACACCATCACAGGCCCTGGCGGCTGCACTGTCGAAGCTACCCGCCAATTTGAAGTGCTCGATGCAGAATATGCATTCCCCTGGGTTTCAGGCGACATAGACTGTAGCAACCCAAATTCAACGGTAATGCTCCAGGCATTTTTGATGAACAGCAACAATTTTTGGGGAGGCAGCTGGTATGGGCCATCCGGTTCGAATATTTCCGGTTTTGGCAATACCGTGACGACCGACTATGCAGGAAAGTACTTTTTCCAGGCATATCCTGTCAATTCCAACGATTGTCCGG
>JALHPW010000040.1 GCA_022842255.1 Saprospiraceae bacterium
AACCCCCACCCCCTGTAGTTTCAAGGTTTTGGGGACCGCCCACTCGAACCAGGCCAGAAATTGCGGGGCAAAGCGGGCTTTGGGCCACAACACCAGGGGACGCACATTTTCAGCATAGACAAACCTTGGGTCGAACGGCCGGTCAAACAAGAACAAGAATTCATCCTCTGGGTGGGCCAACACCATGCGATGCACAATTTCGTGGGTATACCAACCAAACCCTTCGAGCTGGCCGGGTAGTAGGAAGCGGGTGTTGATGGCGATTTTCACGGACGGTTTACGGTTTACGGTACACGGTGGACGGTACACGGTTTACGGTGGACGCTTGACGGTGCACGGTTGACGGTGCACGGTATACGGTGGACGGTAAATATGAACCAGCAATTTTGTGGAAAACTATCCGGCCATTCAAGTCCTGTTCGGCTAGCTGATTGGTATTTTTGCCCTTGCAAAGTTCATCGTTTATAGTTCATACTTCATAGTTCTGATTGATGCTAGATTTTTCTGCAACCCGATTATCTCGTTTCGCCGCCACTTGGGTGGGCAACAAAAACCGTTATGAAGGCATTGTGGTGCCCAAACAAACCCTAATCCCGGTGCATGATGCCGCCGAGGAAATGCTCATTACCTCCTTCCTCAAACCTTTTGAAAAAACGGAGGAGTTCTTTTACTTCCACCATGAGGAAGATGTGAGCCAACACCCTGTATTTCAAGCGTGTATGGAGGTTTTTCAAAATCCGGAATCCCTCTCTGACCAGGCGGCCAACCTGGCTCAAATGCTCTACGCACACTGTGAAAACCCCAAGGTGCAGGGTGGGGAGTTTTTCCTGGCGCACTTCGACGACCTGATGTTGCAAGGCGAGCCTACCAGCGCCATTGGGCTTTGGAAAGTGGAGAACAAAGACCCGTTTTTCAAAACAGAACGCACCGCAGAATCTTTTGCACTCAATATCTTGGAAGGGATTCCCACTGGTAAACCGCAGGTAGCGGCCATCATTTTCAACCTCGACGAATCCGAAGGCTACCGTATTTGTGCAGTGGACACGGTGACCAAAAAAGACGAGCGTTCGTTTTGGAAAGATGAGTTTTTACGCCTGCGCCCGATTGAAGACAATTATTTCAATACACGCCACCACATCAGCCTGGCCAGCGAGTTCATCAGCCAAAAGGCACCCATCAAATTTGGGCTCGACCGCACAGAAACCATTGATTTGCTTAACCGCTCGGGCGAATATTTCAAGGAAAATGACCTGTTTGAGGTGGAAGATTTTACGCAAAAGCTTTTCCCGGAGCCAGAGCAGCAGGAGGCTTTTAAAGAATTCCGCGACCAATACGCCAGTGCCTATGCCGTGCCACTGGAAGACAAGTTTGACATCAGCGATCAGGCGGTCAAGCGCGATTTCAAAGTGTTCAAGAGCGTTTTAAAACTCGATAAGAACTTTCACATCTACGTGCACGGGCGCCGCGATCTGATTGAGCGTGGATACGACGACGACAAGGGCAAAAAATATTACAAGGTTTGGTTTGAAAACGAAGAGTAGGTTTTTTACACATCCTAAATTTGAGTCACTCCAAAAACACCCATTTCCCATGAATTCAATCCGCTCTTTTCGAACTTTTTTATGCGGTTTGGTCGCAGTTTGCTTGCTGCAATACCATGTGGTAGCCCAAATAGACCCGGTTCCTGCTGTAGTGCCCCAGGGCTTATCCCGTGTCGGAAACAAGCTTACGGGGGGCTATGAATATCCCTCCATCGAAATGGTGGCGGAAAAGCTTTCAGAAGATTACGGGGTTCAAAACGCTTATTTTGAGTTTGAGAAGCGACCGGAAGGCTATTTCATTGCGATGAGGGAGCCTGAAACGTACCAGACTATCTCAAAAAGAGAAATGATTTGGTCCGCTGCGGACGGGCAGTGGAAGCCCTTGTCGCTCAAAAAGGGAATGAAACGGGTGGGAAGCTCCTCGGAACTGATCCGTGACAAATTTTATTACGATCGGATTCCCTATTACGGATATCCTGGCTGGTACCAAGATGTCATTAAAGAATGGGAAGGGAAAGCCCCACTTAGCGATGTGTTACAATTTTCCCTGGCAACTGCCTGGTATCAACGGGCTGCTTCTTTATTGTCCAATCAATATGGGTTGGCCGACAGTTTGGAAACCTTTAAACTGCCCAATACCAAAAACGCGCTCACACAGGAGCAATTGGACCTTTACCTCGGGTACATGAACCGCTCCTTGGAGCATTACGAAACATTGGTTAGGCAGGCCCCTGATTATGAAACGATTGTGGGGCCAGCCACCGTAAAATTGGCCGACCAATACATGACAGCGTTCATGCAGCTTCAACATTATCAGAATGAAGCTACGGCCATGAAAATATTGGACCGTCCACCACTGCCTTTCAACGATTTTCTGCTCGAATCCTCGCGCAACCTACTTAATTGTTGTCCTAAAAACGCGATTCTCCTGACTTATGGCGACAATGACACCTACCCACTTTGGTACGTTCAAGCGAAGGAGGGTTTCCGCAGGGATGTGGTAGTGGCAAACCTGAGTTTGCTCGCTATTGGCCGCTATATCAACCATTTGCGCGACCGAGTTTTTGATGCCGCGCCCCTCAACTTTCAGATTTCGCCTGATTTTTATTTTAGTGATACCAGCACCGTCATTTACATAAGGGAGGAAGGGGGCGCGATTCCAATAGCTGACTTTTTTGCTTGCGTTTCTTCCAAAAATGGGGAACGCGAGTTTGGTTATCCTGTTTGTCAAGTCGCATCTGTATACTTTTTTACCGACGCTACAGGGAAAGTGCTCTCCTCGGCTACCGAATCCCCACGAAAAGGAAACAAGGTCGAAATCCAGTTGTCCGAAAAATCGTACCTGATTCGGGATCAACTGGCGGTGCTGGACCTGCTGTATTCCAACACGCCAGACCGCCCGCTTTGCTTCGCAACCACTTGTCGGGGCGAATATTTGGAACCCTTTGAAAAGCATTTGCGCTTACAGGGTTTGGTGTACCGTTTTGACCCAAAACCGATGGAGGTACTCAAGGATTTGAAAGGCGCAATTGACGTGGCCCAATCGTACCGATATTTCGCCAAGGAAATGAAGCATACCTCAAAGGGCGAAATCACTTTTGATGGTTTCCCGTACCTCGCTACGCATAAAAATTACTTGTTTTTTACGGCACGCGAACTGAACAAACAAGGCAAAAAAAAGAAAGCGGCGGAGTTGCTCGATCGGTATTTTGAAGTGTATCCCAACAATCGGGTTTTGTTTGATCGGTCCATGCTCTACCTGGCATTTGCGTACGCAGATGCGGGAAAATTAGACAAGGCACTTGCCATCGTCCGGCAGGTGCTGGACAATTTTGAGGCTGGAAAAATAGACTGGGAGGGCTACAAAGCATGGTCAATCGAGACCATCAAAAGCCTGGCCAAGGAGGCGAAAGACCAAGATTTGCTGAAACGACTGGAGAGATATTGATCAGAACTCCAGCACCACCACCCGCCAGTCCTCCTTCGCTACAGCATCCGAAAATGTGTGCAAGGTTTCAAAGCCCACCCGCTCGTGCGCCCGGATGGAACGGGTGTTGCGTTCAGCGATTTCGGTAATGACAAAATCGTAATCAGCCCGGCATACTTCCTTCATTTTCAAATACATTCCGTCAAAAACCCCCATGCCTCGGTAGCCTTCGGCGACACAGATTTGCCCCATCACAAACCAGCGCGGGTTGTCGCGCAGGGCCTGACCTTTCCAGGAGAGGGTATCGAGCAAATCAAACATCGGCAATAAAATGGGGATTTGGGGGGCAAAACAGCGCGGCATCACCAAAGCATAGCCCACCACACGCTCACCATCCTTGGCAATAATGCTGGGTGCGACCAGATTCATGCGTTGCAGTACCTCCGGGTTGTGCTTAACGGTGACAAAACCTTGTTCTTGTGCCACCGCCGCGGAGACATTTGAAACATGGTTGGCAGCTTGCAAATCAAGGATTTGCACAACTTCTTGGGGCGTTGAGACAGATGTGAAAACAATTTCCATGCTGCAAATTTTGGAAACAATTTTTAACTTTTGGAAAACGTACTACTTTCGGCGCGGCAAATTTGGTTGATTGGTTTTTTTGTTGACTGGTGATTGGAACGTCAGTCAAACAAAAACCTCAGTCAATCCACCAATCACCAGTCCACCAATCAACCAATTAACCATTCCACCAATCCACCACAGTCCATGACACTTGGCATTTTGAAAGAAACAGACGGCGAACAACGAGTTGCCGTTACCCCAGATTCCCTCTCTGCCCTGACCAAATTGGGCTTCGACAAAATCCTTGTTGAGCGCGGTGCAGGCGCAACGGCCTTTTTCGACGATGCCTCCTATGAGGCGCAAGGGGCACAAATTGCAGACACAGATGCGGTTTTGAAAAACGCGAACGTGCTTGCAAAAATACACCCACTCTCCTCTTCTGCGATTTCCAAAATGTCCGCCGGACAAATTGTGATTGGCCAGTTCAACCCGCTTTCAAACAAGGAAGCGGTTGAAAACCTGTTAAAAGCCAATATCACTGGATTTAGCCTCGACATGGCCCCACGCAGTACCCGCGCCCAGGCGCTCGACGTACTGTCGTCGATGGCAACCGTGGGTGGTTACAAGGCCGTACTTACAGCGGCTGCCCACCTGCCCACGTTCTTCCCGATGTTCATGACAGCGGCAGGCACCATCAAGCCGGCAAAAGTCCTCATCCTGGGGGCTGGTGTGGCAGGGCTTCAAGCCATTGCCACGGCCAAACGCCTTGGCGCTGTGGTGGAAGCCTTTGACGTGCGGGCGGCAGCGAAAGAAGAAGTGATGAGCCTTGGGGCAAAATTCGTGGAAGTAGAAGGCGCGGTAGACGACAAATCTGCAGGAGGATACGCGGTTGAACAAACCGAGGAATTCAAGCAGCGTCAAGCCCAACTCATCCATGATAAAGCCATTGCAGCGGATGTGGTCATCTGCACGGCTCAAATTCCCGGCCGAAAAGCCCCGGTATTGCTTCGCAAGGAAACTGTGGCGGCTATGAAAGCCGGTGCGGTTGTCATAGACATGGCGGCCTCTACGGGCGGCAACTGCGAACTAACCGAAAACGGCAAAACCACCCATCCGCATGGGGTGACCCTCATCGGCGATTCGAACCTCGCTGGTTCGGTCTCTAAGGACGCAAGCGTGATGTTTGGCAAAAACATTGTCAACTTCCTCAAACTCATCATGCTCAAAAACGAACTTACCCTCAACTGGGATGACGATATCGTGGCGGCTACCTGTGTGGCGCACGAGGGCAAGGTGGTGAGCGAGCGGGTGAAAGGAGCCATGGGGTAATTGAGAATGTGGCCAATGTGCTGAAATGTGGCCAATGTATTTCTGCCCGCCGTTCCGTCGAACAGATGGCAAACAGAATTTGGAAGTTTTGGCGAAAAATAGTTTTGCCACGAATTGCCCAAGTTTTCACCAATCGGGTTCAGATTCGTGTAAATTAGTGCAATTAGTGGCTTATTCTTAAAAATGGAACATACCGCCCAGCACCTGCTCGAAACCGTTCAAAAAGCGCTGCCCTTGCTTCGTCAAATTTCTGACGCAGAAGCCAGGATTAAGCCGGACCCCGAAAAATGGTCGAAGCAAGAAATCTTGGGGCACCTGATTGATTCGGCCAGCAACAACCAGCATAAATTTGTGCGTACCATGCAGGCCGAAAACCATCTGGATTTTGTGGGTTACGCCCAAAATTACTGGGTGGAGGCACAGGCTTACAATGGTGCAAAGTGGTCGGATATTATTGCGCTTTGGGAACAATTCAACCGTCACCTGGCGCATGTTATTCAAAACGTAGTGCCCGAAAAACTAGACAACACCATTTCCGTTGAAGGTTCCAGCCCATTTACCCTTGGGTTTATCATGGCCGATTATGTGGAGCATTTGAAACACCATCTGAAGCAAATTTTGCCCGATTCCGGGTTTGAAAGCACTTTTGAAAATCTTTACAATGTATGACCGCCGCAAAAAAAGCCAACGGTCAGCAGTCAAAAGGTCAAAGGTCAATAGTCAATAGTCAAAGGTCAACCGTCAATAGTCAACAGTCAACATGGCAAACTTCTTTCTTGAAAATCAACAGACTATCTACATCGTCATCCTGAGCATTTTGCTGGGGATTGAGGTGATTTCCAATGTGCCGGCTATCCTGCACACCCCGCTCATGTCGGGCGCCAACGCCATCCACGGCGTGGTGATTATCGGAGCCATTATTGTCATGGGGCATGCACATTCAGACGATTACCTGGCCCTGATTTTGGGTTTCCTGGCCGTTTTGCTCGGGACGCTCAATGTGGTCGGCGGCTTTGTCGTCACGAACCGAATGCTCGAAATGTTTAAGAAAAAAAAATAAATGGGATCAATGTGTTGAATGTGGTCAATGTGAGCTCAAAAGCGCATTGAACCTATTCATCACATTGACCACATTAAAAACAAATTGACCACATTTTTATGTCCAATTTTCTCCTAGAACTCTCTTACCTCATCGGGTCTATCACGTTCATTGTTGGCCTGAAGCAATTGAGCGGTCCAGATACTGCCCGTAAAGGCAACCTCGTGGCAGCTGCCGGTATGGGCATTGCCATATTGGCAACCATATTATTCCACCAAAAAGACGGTCAACCCATCGGCAACATCCCCTGGATTGTGGCGGCCATGGGGGTTGGTACGGTCATCGGCTGGATGATGGCCATGAAGGTCAAAATGACGGCCATGCCACAAATGGTCTCCTTTTTCAACGGTATGGGCGGCGCTTGTGCAGCCATTATCTCTTTGGTGGAATACCATTCTCACCCGGAAGGGTCGGCTGGATATTTGCTCATCGTATTCCTCGGGCTTATTATCGGTAGCGTGTCGTTTAGCGGCAGTATCGTGGCCTATGGCAAGCTGGACGAAAAAATCAAAGACATCTCCTCCCAAGCCCTTACCTATTTCAACCTGTTGTTGCTGATTGGAATCATCGGGGTATTGGCTTTGGCGGTTATGCAGCCTGCCATGTTGGGTGGTTCGGTGTTGTGGATCCTGCTGGCCTTGTCTTTGCTCTACGGGGTTTTGTTCGTTATGCCCATCGGTGGTGCGGATATGCCCGTGGTTATTTCCTTGCTCAACTCCTTGACGGGTATGGCCGCTGCATTTGGCGGGTTTTTGTACAACAATCCGGTCATGCTCACGGGCGGTATCCTGGTTGGCTCTGCAGGTACGATTTTGACCGTTCTGATGTGCAAAGCCATGAATCGCTCCCTGCTCAATGTAATCATCGGTTCCTTTGGGGGCGGTGGTGCCGCTGGAGCAAAAGGCGCTGCAGGCGACCAAACGGTAAAAGAAATCAGCCTGACCGATACGGCCATTTTGTGCGCGTATGCTGGGAAGGTAGTCATTGTTCCAGGTTATGGTCTGGCGGTGGCCCAAGCACAGCATATTTGCCACGAATTGGAGAAAAAACTCGAAGACAAGGGCGTAGAGGTCAGCTTTGCCATCCACCCGGTAGCGGGCCGTATGCCTGGCCATATGAACGTGTTATTGGCTGAAGCGGACGTTCCATATCCCAAACTTGTGGAAATGGAAGACGCCAACCCGACCATGAACTCCACCGATGTGGTGATTATCGTGGGCGCCAACGACGTGGTAAACCCGGCCGCCGAAAACGACCCAAGCAGCCCGATTTACGGGATGCCGGTCTTGAAGGTTTGGGAAGCCAAAAATGTAATCGTAATGAAACGCAGTATGCGTGCCGGTTACGCAGGCATCGAAAACGAACTTTTCTTCCACCCGAAAACCAAGATGCTTTTTGGCGACGCCAAAGACATGTTGGGTAAATTGGTGACGGAGATTAAGGATTTGTGATGCGGATAACCTAGGGTAAGAACATGTTGGGGATTTTCTGTCGGAGGCAAAAACGTGGGCTTTTTTCAATAATTTGTGCATTTTTGAAGGAGCATAGCCGGGGTTATGTGACTGAAAAAAGGTGAGTAGTGGTGGATAAAGAACCGTTTTGGGCCCGGCAAGAAAATCCCCAACATGCTCTAAGTACTGTCCCACTCGCCAGAGGACTGATTTCAACATAAGAATTTTTGGTTAGATATGGATAATACATTGAATGAAATCAGGGCTGCTATAAAAGAGGCCAATTTCGATAAGGCATTTTTTGTTTTAAACAATAGCAGGTTTGGGGACCATGATTTGGTCATTACCTTGTTTTCACGCTTCAATAAACTAAAATCAGATTCGATAAAAGGAGTAAAGGCTCATCGGGATTTGGATTTGGAGCAAAATCAGATTACAGTCGCAATGTTGAAGCTTGTGGATGATTTATTTGAAGAACAAATAACAGCGGTTCAGGAGTCCGAAATATTGTATGAGTTTGTATCCGGTTATATCAAAGATTTTAATGAGGATGTGCTTGCATTGCTTTCCAGGTCAAAAAAGACGCTGTCCAGCACCTTTGTGTCTCCCTCGTTTTTTATAGGGGACTCCACTGAAGAAATTCAAAGAGATCTGGAGGGGTATGTGTCAAGGTGGCTGCATGATGAGAGCGGAATGAAAAACCTGGTTTTGTTGGGAGAGGGTGGAAGTGGGAAGTCCTCGTTTTTTAAGTACTATATGTACAAATTATCATCCAATATACGGGATAGTTTTGAAAAAAAAGATACAGTTTTTTATCCTATCTATATTTCGCTCAATAACATCCTAATCAAATCAGAAGGTGATATAGGAGCTTATATTTTTGAAAAAGCCATTCCAGAAGCGGGTTTGAAAAAAAGCATCTTTTTAAAGCTGTTTAAAGAAGGCAAAATATTATTTATGCTTGATGCATTTGACGAGATGGGGTTTGTAGGGACCATCAAGCAACGTTATGGCTTTTTTTCGGAAATAAAGAGATTGATAGGGGAAAACAAGGGCAATCGATTTATTTTGTCGGGACGAGGGAGTTTTTTCTCCAGTGTGGATGACAGGCGGAGTGTGCTGAATTCGTCTCCGACGAGATTTGTCAATGTTGATATTAAACCTTGGTTTGAAGAGGTAATCCTCCTGCCACTTACTGACCATGATATCTTAAGATACATGGAAAAATATTTCGGTGATCGGGATGTTGCGGTAGAACATTTGGAATGGATAAAAAATCGTCCTTCATTGCATGAATTAAGCAGAACGCCTTTTTATCTAACCATAATATGTGCGATATTTGAGAACCTGAAAAGCAATTTTAAAAGCATAAAGAGTTTTACGGAGCTGTTATTGATTGGCGAATATGTTAAAATCTGGTTTGATTGGGAATCCCAAAAAGGGGTTTTCTCTGAAGTTGACTTGTCTGAGACGCAAAAAACCGACTTTTTGCATGGATTGTTTACTGATATAGCGATTTTTTCCTATAAAAAAAACGAGACAAGGAGCCAAAGCCGAAATAATGAAAAAATAGAGTTTGAGCTGAGTAAAAACGATATTACCACCTTGTTGGAACGGTCTATCAACAAGCAAGGGTTAAACAATATCAACCACAATCATAAAGTTGATTTGTTCGTTGAAGAGATTGTATCGAGTTATTTCCTACAATTGGATAAAAAAGGCTACAGGTTTTTTCATCACACATTCTTTAATTATTTTATCGCGAACTGCATTTCAAGTCAGCTCAAAAAGAAATTTTTTAACCATCCACTGGTCAAAGATATGGAATGGACAAGTGAGGTTGTCCGTTTTTGCATGGATGATTTGAAGGAAATATTGTCCGGTTATCCCCCACCAGAGTTGCTTTACATTCGATATGGAAAGTTAAAGGCATTTTTTCTGGATATATATTTTAGATGGTTTGGCAACCTGTTAATAAGCTTGATAAAGCCCTTATACTATATAATTTGTAATGTTCTTATAATAACATCCGTGCTCTTTATTATCACTCTGTTTGCTTTTTCCAAGGGGCTTTTTTCAACGGCTCTAATGATGGGTATGACCTCTATTTTTCTTATCCTTGGGGCAATGTTCTTTTTAACAAAAAAACAGCAATTCTGGGACACGTTTTTCAAATCAGTTGCTAGGGAAAAAAGAAGCGACTATAATTTTTTGGCAAAGGCATACAAGATAGCATTTGAAACCCAAAAGCTCAATTTTTCAAACAACAGCCGCCTGTTTATTAGGTTGTTTTCAACCTATTCCATTTTTAGTTATGTGTCAAATATTGTATTCGAAAAGGTTATAATTGTTAAACATAACATATTTGACGTCTTGTTCCAAAATTTTAAACATATCAATGGGAGCGTTATCGTAGCCAATATCTATGATTGTGTATATGAAGATGCAGATTTTTCCGGAACAAAATTCTATTTGGTGACTTGGGAAGGGTGTGTCTTTAAAAATGTGAAATTTGAAAATATGGGCTTTAATGCCACTTCTTACAAACAGATGTCAGCTATAAGGAACCTTCTTTTTTGGTTGGGCTTTATAAAAAACAAGCAAAAATCCAAAATGTATTTAATGGATTTTACCAACATGAAACCTTCCGACATGGATGATTATTCCTTGAAAAGCCTTAAAGCGTATATTCAATCCAATAACCTGGTTGTAGGCAAACATATCCTTGGTGAGGATTGGTTATCTGGCCGACTGGCAAGCTAATCCTATTGTTTTTGGTAGAATAAATACTTTCCCATCAGAGTTTTAATTTTTTCAGGGGCGAAATAATATGCCCCCTTGCCTTCCTGCAGTTTTATATTATACTGAAACTCGCTCCAGCTTAACAACTGATACCCAAGGCCATATTGGATTGTTCGCTTTTCCGTTTCGTTCTCAAAGTTGACAACATATTGTTCTGATGACACGTATAGAATCCCACTCCATGCCAATTCTATCGCACTTTTATCTAAGTATGATACGGTATGGGCAAGCTCATGCCCCAATACCCCAATTTGTGCATTGTATGGGAGGTTTTTAAGGAGGGTCGGGCTAGTAAACCCAATGGTTTTTAAGGTGTCAATATAGATAACATATGTTTTCTTCATCCAGGGGAAGATAAGGGTTGCCGGATTGATGCTAGAGGTCAACGAGGCATCTGCGTCTGTTAGCACAAATTCAATTGGGGTTTCCTTCAAAACCGGGTAATATGATAATGCAACTAAGGCTTGTAATTTGAAATCTTCCGGGATTACTTTGTTTTCCCCAAACCGTTCCAACAAAAAGTCGTATCTTAAACTATCTTCACTTTTGTTGAACGAATGAACAGGAGCAATGTCAGTAGGAGGTACAACAAGGCTACTGTTTATGTATTCGGTATCGGATATTAAAAGTAAAAATACAATTGCTACAAGCGAGGACAATATTTTTATGCCAAGCAAAAGGAGCTTTTTTATTTTTTTTAGCATAGGTCAAAACTTTAGGAAGTTTTCGATTCATGTTGCCTCTTGACTGAAACCGATAGAGGGACTCCCAATCCATTCAATCGGCTTCAGACAAGAGGCAACATGAACCACTTTTTCAATCAATACGGAAATTTTTGCTTTCCTTCACAAATATAAGCAACATCCTGTTGCTTTATCCTTTCCACCTTACAAACGCCTCCATCGCCTCATATTCGGCAAGGCCTAGCGCTCGGTACATTTGAGCAGTTTCGCGGTTGCGGTCTTCGGCGCGTTGCCAGAACTCCCGGTTGTCATCTCCCGGAAACGGCGGACGGTCTTTTTGGCTTTGGTGCATGAATATGGCCTGTCGTTTTTTGCGGAGTTGTTGCGGACTCATCGGCACCGCCATTTCAATTTCGTGTACCGCCCATTCATGCCAGGCGCCGCGATATAGCCAAAGCCAGCAATCGGACATCCATTCACGGCTTTCCAAGCGATAAAACGCTTCAAATATGGCATCTAAACAAACCCGGTGTGTGCCATGCGGGTCGGCTAAATCGCCGGCAGCATACACTTGGTGCGGCTTTATTTTTTCCATTAAGTCGGCAATGATTTGAATATCGACCTCCCCTAGGGGCATTTTCCGACGCCCACCGGTTTCATAAAACGGCATGTCGAGGAAATGGATCTGTGCATCTGGGAGCCCCGTGAATCGAGCTCCACCTCTAGCCTCGCCGCGTCGGATAAGTCCCTTGATGCTGCGCACTTCCGGAATGTCGAGTTCTGCAGAACCTTTGGCGTTAAGGAATTGAATGACCTTTTGGTAAAGGTTCCGGCTTTCTTCAGTCAGGACTTTTTGGGTATCTTCAAACTCGAGCATGAATTCCGCATAACGCAGCGCATCAAAATCATGCACGGCGATATTGCCCGAGGTTTGATAGGCTACATGGACTTCATGGCCTTGATCTACAAGCCGTTGGAAGGTGCCGCCCATGGATATTACATCGTCGTCGGGGTGCGGACTGAACAATATGACACGTTTTTTGACAGGTTTGGCGCGCTCGGGCCGGTGCGAGTCGTCGGCATTGGGTTTGCCCCCCGGCCAACCCGTGATGGTGCGCTGCAAACGGTTGAAAATGCGGATATTAAGTTCGTAGGAATTGGCCTCTTCAATGAGCAGTTCGCTCAAGCCATGTTCGTTGTAGTCTTCATCTGTGAGCTTTAGGATGGGTTTTTGGGTGATTTGCGCCAGCCAAACCACCGCTTTGCAAATCAAATCTTCGTTCCAATTGCAGATGCCCGCGAGCCAGGGCGACTTCATTTTGGTCAATTCCTCCGAGGCGCTTTTGTCCAAAATAACCTTGGTATTCGGGTGTTTTTGCAAAAAAGAAGCTGGAACGGAATGGGTGATTTCCCCTTCAATGGCCTGCTGGATAATCTGGGCTTTGTGTTGACCAAAAGCCAATAGATACACCGTCCGCGCTTTGAAAATACTGCCCACGCCCATCGTGATGGCACGGTAAGGCACATCGTCCTCGCTTTGAAAATCCTTCGCCGCATCGTGACGCGTGAGGTGGTCGAGCCGTACCATGCGGGTTGGGGAGGTCTCCCAAGCGCCGGGTTCGTTGAAACCAATGTGGCCGGTTCTTCCAATGCCAAGTAGTTGAATGTCAATACCTCCAGCCAGGTCGATCATTTTTTCGTATCGCTCGCAGTAGGCTGAAATTTCCTCCATGGGCAGGGTCCCATCGGGTATGTGGACATTGCCAGCTGGAATGTCAACATGGTCGAATAGGTACTCATGCATGAAACGCCAATAGCTTTGTCGCGCTTCTTTTTGCATCGGGTAGTATTCGTCCAAATTAAAGGTCACCACGTTTTGAAAACTCAGTCCCTCTTCCTTGTGCATCCGAACGAGTTCTTCATACACCTTGATGGGGGTGCTCCCCGTGGCGAGCCCCAGGACGATTTTTTCACCATCTTGTTGCTTTTGCCGGATGGCCAAGGCAATACTTCTGGCCACATGCCGGGAAGCTTCCAAGGGGTCGTTCCAGATTTTGATGGGCAATTTCTCGAAGGTCTTGAGTTCGTACTTCAAATGACCTACTGATTCTTTTTCCTTGACTTTCATGCTTTTGAAAAATATTTCGTGGGCAAAGGTAAAACTTGGCTCGACGAGAAATGAGCGCGTATTTTTGCCCACCCAAATTTGAATATCCCAATTTTCACATTCACAGCTCATGCTCGACTATCTTCTCCGCCTTGGCGACAATACACTTATCCTTTCCCAACGACTCAGTGAATGGTGCGGCCATGGTCCAGTGTTGGAACAGGACATTGCCCTAACCAATATTGCTTTGGATTTATTGGGTCAAGCCCGGATGTATTTGAGTTACGCAGCTGAAGTGGAGGGGAAAGGCCGCTCTGAAGACGATTTGGCTTTTTTCCGTGATGCGCATCAGTTTCGCAATTGCCTTTTGGTAGAGCGCCCCAATGGCGACTTTGGGCAAACCATCGTCCGGCAATTCTTCTTCGACGTTTTCAATTATTATCAACTCCAGGCATTGCGCCAAAGTTCAGACCAGCGTTTGGCAGATATTGCCGAGAAGGCGCTCAAAGAAGCCACCTACCATCTCCGTTTTTCCTCTGAATGGGTGGTTCGTCTCGGCGACGGCACGGAACTCAGTCACCAAAAAATGCAGGCAGCGGTGGATTTACTTTGGCCCTTTACCGGCGAACTGAGCACCCCCGACGCGCTCGATACCGAAATGGCAGAACAGGGTATTGCGCCCAATCTATTGGGAATCAAATCATTGTGGGAGAAAAAAGTAGCGGAAGTCCTGGAGGAGGCCACCCTTACACAGCCCACCAACCCCTGGATGCAAAGCGGCGGCAAACAAGGCAAACACTCCGAACACCTGGGCTTCTTACTGGCCGAAATGCAGCACATTCAGCGCACTTACCCTGGACAGGTCTGGTAACTGTTATGTATGATGTATGATGTATGATGTATGAACTATGATGTATGGGTGAAATTTGTTGAGGGTGTTCAAGAAAGTGTGTCAAAGTTAGAATGAAAAAAAGAAACAACTTTGACAATGAAAAAGAAACGCACACCACGCCCGAGTTTGGAGGACCTGGTACCAGACGCTGGC
>JALHPW010000041.1:0-5220 GCA_022842255.1 Saprospiraceae bacterium
CAGTCGCCCAGAAAAAATGAACTCATGCTCCGTGACCTGGGCTTCGATGAATTCCTCCAGGTCATGTTCGTCGTCGATTTTCCCAAAGAGCTGTTCCAGTGCATCTTCCAGCGTGACCAAACCGGCGATGCTGCCATATTCATCCACCACACAGGCAATGTTCGTGCGGTTTTTGATGAATTTACTGAGCAGGTCGTTGGCCTGGATGCTTTCCGGGACAAACGTAATGGGCATCACCATACGCTGTATGTCGCGGGGCTGTGCAAAAAGTTGTTGCACGTGGACGTACCC
Source organism: Saprospiraceae bacterium (assembly GCA_022842255.1). Taxonomy (GTDB): domain Bacteria; phylum Bacteroidota; class Bacteroidia; order Chitinophagales; family Saprospiraceae; genus M3007. Next base: position 292 of record JALHPW010000041.1, read on the forward strand.
CAGCACCTTATCCAAATCGCCCCCAGCGGTGACCAGGATACGGGACAGGCTACTTTCAATAAACAGTTCGCGAAGTTCGGCCACCGAAGCGTTCACATCTATATGCACGATTTCGGTTCGGGGGGCCATGCAATCGTGTGCCCGTACTTGTTTGAGGTGAAGTGCGTTTTCGAGCAACTCCATTTCCACCTCTTCCTCGCCGGGCAAACCTGTGTGGTTTTGTTGTACCAGGTATTCGAGCAGTGCCGCCTCTCCATCGAGGTGGGTGTTTTTGTATATCCCTTTGAAAATCAGATTTTTAAATAGCAACGCCACGCCAAAAAGCGTCACCACAACCAAAGAGGTGGCAAACGTACCGGTACCAAAAACATAGCTGAATGGGGGCAACAAATACCAGCCAGCGCCCAGGGCAATGGCCACCAAAAGCAGGGTTGCCGGTAGTGTGTGGCTACCGATGCGCAAGGCCGAAGCCCAGCCTAGTACTGATGTTTTGAATGTGGTCAATTTATAATGTGGTCAATGTGGGTAATGTGGTCAATGTGTATAAATGTGGTCAATGTGTATAAATGTGGTCAATGTGTATAAATGTGATTAATGTGGGTGCAAATCACATTGACCACATTACCCACATTGACCACATTATATATTACCCACATTATTCAGGTAGTTGCTCCACTTTGATTCGACCCTTGGGCACCAGGATTTTCCAGTAAGAAAAATCTTGCTCGGCCTCCAAACCAAAGCCATAAATGATTTCGCCGGGCTGGGTCACTTTTACAAATTTATCGGTGTGGATTTTGGCCGTTTTTTCATCCCAAATCAGCTCCTCTGTTTCAAGTTTTTCTTGTTTTACCGTCGATAATACCACACTGTCGCGCGCAATAATCCGACCCTCTGCTTGGTATCGAGTGGCTTTTTTGGCCGTCAAAACACTGCGCACGGAAAGGTCGGGCAGTAGAAAATCCATTTTTATACCTTCTGGAAACTCCTGCCTTGGTTTTTCGCGACCAGAATGGTTGTGCAGCACAGGGCCCGTTACGCGCACCCGTACCACGGCACTATCCGAATACAGGATTTCCACCTCATGCCCCACTTCCACAGCCACATCATCTTGGGTAAAAACCTGCCGGGTTTCTTTGAGGGAGTCTTCACAGCCGACAAGGCACCCAATACCAACTACCAGCAATGCGCAACAAACAGCCAGGGTCAAGTTTTTCATCAGGAAGTCAAACGTTTAAGCCCAAAGCGAACCAGCAACAACAACCCAACGACAATCAGGAGCAGCCATTGTACAGGAACGTAAACCCAGGCAACCAGGTGCAGGCGATTGAGCAGATACATGAGCAAAAAGACCGTAAAAATGGTCATCATCAAGTCGGTCAGCCGACCAAAACCCGGGATATAGCCAAATTCGACATTGTTCCGAATCACTCCAAGTATCACCAACATGGCAGCAACAGGCAGTACCTGCGTGAGCAAATTGACATTAAAAATGCTTCCACCTTGTTCGAAAAGGAAAAGGTACACCGCCAGTGCTGCCGCAAAGATGCCCGGCACACAAACCAGGTATATAATGGCAGAATAAAGGTATTTCCAAGGGCTCAAATGGCCTTCCCCTTTGCCAAAAAAACCAGCCAAAACAGCCGTGATCAAAAGCAGCAAAAAGTAAGCTACCACCGAAAGTGGGTTGGTATTCAGGTAATCGAAGAGTTCGCGGAGCGTCATGATGTAGTGTTTTCTTCGCAGCAAAAATAGGCAGCCTTGCCGGATAGTTGAGCTCGATATTCTCAATTCAGCCGCTTTGAAGCAAAACGCGATGTGAAAAAATAACGCTGGGCGTTTAAAACACGCTGCGCGGCAATGTGAAAACAATGTGGCCAATTAAAAAATGAGGTCAATGTGGGTGCAAATCACATTGACCTCATTTATCACATTGGTCACATTGGTCACATTGACCACATTGGCCACATTTTACATCATTTTGGCCACAGCATCCCAGTTTACAACGTTCCACCAGGCGGTGATGTAGTCGGGACGGCGGTTTTGATAGTGCAGGTAATAGGCGTGCTCCCAGACGTCCAGGCCAAGAATAGGTTTGCCTTTTTTATCAGCAAGGTCCATCAAGGGGTTATCTTGGTTTGGGGTAGAAGTGATGAACAAATCGCCGTTTTCATCGACACAAAGCCAAGCCCAACCGGAGCCAAAACGCGTGGTGGCGGCTTGTGCGAAAAGCTTTTTCATTTCCTCGAAGGAGCCAAAAGCCTTGTTGATTTTAGCCGCAAGGTCGCCCGTAGGTTCTCCTCCGGCATTGGGGGCCATGATTTCCCAGAACATGCTGTGGTTCCAATGGCCACCGCCGTTGTTGCGCACCGCAGGTGGGAGTTTGCTCATGATAGCAAAGAGTTCTTCAAGGCTTTTGCCTTCGTGCTCTGTGCCTTGGAGTGCAGCATTGAGATTGTTGACGTAGGCGGCGTGGTGTTTGCCATGGTGGATTTCCATGGTGCGCGCATCTACATGAGGCTCAAGTGCGTTAAATTCGTACGGAAGTGATGGAAGAGTGAATGCCATATTTTTTAGTGGTGAGTGGTTTATGGTTTACGGTACACGGTTTACGGTACACGGTTTACGGTCAACGGTCAACAGTCAACAGGTGAAACAGGCCTAAAAGTAAGATGTTCAGATTTTTCCAAAACAAAAATCGCCCGCTGCTCCATCGAGCGGCGGGCGACATTGAATTGCGTATGGTAGGAATAGTGTAAAACCACGCTTTAACACGTGGTGGGGGATAAGTTGCGGCTCTTTTGCCGCGCAAGGTTTAGAACGAAGTATCCCGCCTTTGCGGAACAATCCTATAGAAGAAAACAATCTTTCAAAAAAACTGGGGGGTAAGGCACATTGTAATCGGTTCGTGAAATGCCCAGCACAAAAGTCAGACAACCTCACTCCAATTTTATCAGGGCAAAGCCGGGTTTTTTATTCAGGGTTTTCCCTGAGTTTCTAAAATCGGAACGGTTACAAGCGTGCTGGTTCCCTGTCCCTTTGCCGATTGTACGCTCAATTCTCCCTTGAGGAACTGGGCGCGACGGGCCACATTGTCGGTCCCCATGCCTTTTTTCACTGAGGTCGCGTCAAAACCCGCCCCATCATCTTCCACTAGCAGTGCCAGTTGGTTGTCGGTACGGGTTATTTGTACCAATATTTCCTTGGCACGTGCGTGTTTGAGGCTGTTTTGGAGCAATTCCTGGATAATCCGATAACAATTCAGGGCGGTATCCCGGTGGATATCCGAAAATTCGCCAAAGTGCTGGAACGTGATATGCGGTACCCCTTCCCCATGCACCCGGTTGGTCAAATCGCGCAGGGCCGTGACCAAGCCAAATTCAAGCAGGGCGCTGGGTTGCATGTTTCGGGCAATGTGCCGGGTTTCGGCAACGGTTTCGTCGAGTAAACCCCTTATTTTTTTCCAATCCTCGTCGAGGGAGCGTTCGGGTTTTTTGGCTGTCATGGTTTCAAGCTGAATCTTAACCGCAGCCAGCAAACCGCCCACGCTGTCGTGCAGGTCTTGGGCCACGCGTTGCCGTTCGCTTTCCTGTCCGGCCAACATGCTTTGCATGGTTTCTATCTTCAGGTTGTTCTCTAAGTCCCTGATTTTCTGCTGGTTGATTTCTTCCGTCTGGGCCGCAATGACCTTGTTGACGCGCATCCGGTGGTTGTAGTCGCGCACGATGAAAAAGAGCGCCAACAACACCGCAGCCAAAGCCACGGCCAAAGCCGCAAGCCCCAATTTTTGCTGTTCGGACTCTGCTTCGGCCTCCCCTTTTTGTGCGACGAGCTTTTCAATTTCTTCCCGTTTTTCCTGGGTATCAAATTGAATGGTCAGCCGGTGTAGGGCAGCTTCCCTTTCCTGAGCCAAAAGTGAGTCGCCCACTACCGCCGATTGGTTGGCATATTTTAGTGCCAATTCGAGGCTGTCGAGTGCTTCATAGGTATTCCAAAGTCGTCGGTAAATATTGTGACGCAAGGCAAGGTTGACCCGGGCAGTGGATTTTTCGGCCTTTTTCAGAAAAAAAAGCGCCATTTTATAGTCATGGTCAAGATAGCTATAATGCCCCACCGAATACTGACCGAGAGAAACCAGGTCGGTTCGACTTGTTTGCTCCGCCAGCCGCAGGGCATTGGAAGCATCGTACCGGGCGATGGAATACCGACCATTTTGGCCATTGCGCTGTACATCGTCCATGGTCATCGTGATGTCCAGGATGGTATCTTTCAAGAGCCGATTTCTGGAAGAAAACTCCCTTTTCAGTTTTCCGGCTTGCTTTTCATCCCCTTTGTTGGCATATACCCGGCTCAATTTCGCGAGCAAGTGGGTTTCGTAGTGCAGATTGCCGGTTTGTTTGTAGTAATCCAGGGCTTCTTGCTGCATTTTTATCGCTTCATCCCAAAGTCTTCGGGCAGAAAGATGGTCGGCCAAATCGGAACGCACCCGGTAATAGGCCAAGGTATCGCCAGCTTCCAAAAACAAGTCGGCGCTTCGGCCCAGGTATTCAAAAGCCAGTTCTGTGATCCCGGTTTGTTCCTCGTCGTAATAGGCCCAATGATACCAGGCCATGGCTTGTTTGCGCACATCGCGGGGTTTGATGCCGTCTTTGAGCAGGGCCTGGATTTGGTCGTAACTCAGTCGGTTGTCAAACTCAGGTTGGGCAATTGCTCGTGCGGAACAGAGCAGAAACAAGAAGATAAAAAATGTGCGCAAGGGAATATGGTCGGCCAGGCCGCATTTGTTTGGGGTAAAAATAGGGGCAAAACGGCAGCGACGGACTATTTCAGGTAAATTTCATCGCGTACATAACTGCTGTTGATCCAAAAACTATGCTTGGTATAGGCTTGCTGACGGGTCAATAAATCCGCAACCGGCAGTGGGTAAGT
>JALHPW010000041.1:5230-12186 GCA_022842255.1 Saprospiraceae bacterium
GACACGCGGTTGAATGCTTTGTTTGGGAAATTGGTGCGCCGTCTATTGTCTTGGATGGCCTGAACGATGTTCCCGGAAGCCACAACCGACCTGGTTGCCTCCCATACTTTTTTAGCTTCTAGTACATCTTGAAACGGCATGTTCCAAAATTTAACCCGACGCAGAACGGTTTGGTCATTGGCGAATTGAAAGAACACAAACAAAAACTTGTGCTCCAGGATGTCTTTGAAATCCGAATCGTCCCAGTCTTCCGCAACAAGTTTTTCAAATTTAAAGGCGGGGAAGGAGATGTCTTCCTTGGGCAAGTTATTGGGTTTGAGCCGGATGGTTTTGACGATGATGTCCGCTTTTTCAAACTCTTCTATTTCCTTGTCCAGTTCAACCCCGAGGATGGCTTTTGTCAAATCAGCGTGGAAACTCTTGGCGTCTTTGTTGAGGCGGACATTCAATACGTTCAGGATTTCGTCCACGGATTGGTTGTAAAAGCGTTCGAATTTCGAGACGACAATTTCCTCCATGGTTTGTTTTTTCAAGGCGGATGGGGATGGGATAAGGCTGCCAAACACCCCTGGCTTTTCGCTGGATAAAGTGGCGATAATGTGGTTCACATACCCTTGTTTCAAGGAAAAGGCGCGTTGTTTTGCAAGGATTGCACTGTTAGGCTGTTTGCGCAGATTGCCTCCTTTTGCGCCTTTTGTACAAGCGCCCAGGTAAAAGGTGTCGCCCTCCGATAGTTCGTGCGCCCGGCCTTGGGCCACTTTTTGATGGATGGTTTTCCAGTCGTTTTTGATGATTTCCAGGTCGATGTCCGAAAAACGCCATTCCCCAACTACCGCAATTGGATAATCCAACAGGTCTGAATTCGGCTGATGGATATAAAAAATCAGCAGCAGGTTTGCATTTTTCTTCCAAAAAGCGCTGGTTTCGAAGTCCTGGCCGACGATTTCCTCATAATTGATAATGTTCAAAACCAATCGTTCCTTGGATCGATATTCCTGGTTTTGAAGTCTTTTTAAGGGGGTAGTTTTGAGTTCGAGCCCGACTTCTGGAAAGTCCGGTTCGGCATCCGAATTGGGTTCGTATAGGAAATAGAATTTTTCGAGCACCTGGCCAAAATTACCCTTCCCGGCATAGTTATGGGATGCTACCCCTGCGTCACAGGCCATCCGCAAGGTCTGGCCTTCCAGCTTTTTGGCGTACGCAATAATGGACGCTTTGTCATCGAGGCGGTAAGGCAGCATGGCTCTGGATTTTTTGAATCAGCGCGTTGCCAATTTTTTCAATCGCCCCTACCACCAAGGCGTTGCCCATAAAAAACGCTCGTTTGGCGTCTGAAATGCCCTCGAGTTTGGTGTGGTCGTCTGGAAACATGTTGAGCCGTTCCAGCTCGACGGGCGAGAGCCTCCGATAGCCTTTCGGGGTCTCGATGACGTGTTTGAAGCGGGATGGGGCTGGGCCGCCCTCTCCAGTGATGATGGTTCTGGAAGGTTTATTCAGTGGGTCGGGGAACACCATGCCCCCTTCGCTGTAATGGTATTCAAAGCCTTGCGCGTTTTTGCGCATTTCTTTCTTTGGGCCTTTGAGGTACATCCACTTGTCCAGGTCCTTTTCATCAATAAAGAACGCCTCGGTTACTTCCCCGTTCTGGACAATGTCCTTCAAAAGGGTAAATTCCCCTTCATAATAAGGCGACGTCTTGAGGGTGGTAACGGCTCCATCGATCATAATCCCCGCATTTTCAAAGGCGCCCACTTGTTCGGTTTTGTTGAAATTTTCTGAAATCTCTACGATGTTGCCCTTGATTTTAAATTCGGTTGGGAACAACCTGTTCTCTGCGGAAACGGGAAAAGCCGTTGCCAAGGTCCCGGTATCTAAGACCCATTCAATGGGACCGACCTCCTTAACTTGTTGATAAACAGGGGAATTCTGATGGTAGGCCAGGATAAAAATCCGCCGCCTGCGCTGTGGCATTCCATAGTCGGCCGCGTTTACGATTCGCCATTCCACCACATAGCCCAATTCATTCAGGCTTTGCAAAATGATGGCAAAGTCGCGGCCCCGTTGCCCGGAAGGGGAAATGAGGAGCCGGTCGACGTTCTCAAAAAAGAGATAGGGAGGCTTGTTCGTTTTTTCACTCAGGATTTTGTGGATGCTCCACCACAGCACCCCTTTTTTGCCAATCAGACCCTTGGAATTTTTCAGAATGGTGGCCACGGAATAGTCCTGGCAGGGGAAGCCGCCCACCAGCAAATCGTGGTCTGGAATACTCGCCACGTCCACGGAAGCAATGTCTTGGTTGGAATGTCCTTGCTTCCCCCAACGGTTTTCGTACACCAAAGAGGCGTGTTGCGTTTTGGTGGAGGGCTCCCATTGATTGCTCCAGACCACCTCAAAGGGTGTTTTTATCTTTTTTTGATACCCGGTAGAAGCAGAGGTACTGTTCCAGCCCTCCAGGCCAAGCCTGAACCCGCCGACCCCGGCAAATAATTCTACTACTTTGATTTTGTCTGCCATTGCAAATACCTCCAATTTTCAAATGGGACTTCAAGTGCATCACGCACTAAAGTTCAGCGGGCCTTTCTTTTCTGAATTTTGACACATAGATCATACCGCCGATGCTCACACAGAACAAAACAATGGAAATGATTTCAGCTTGGGTGAGTGGTATGCCCAGCACGTCGTGTACTACGTTTACCCTGATTTTTTCAATGATGAAACGTTCGATGGCAATGAGTGCGAGGTAGATGAAAAATATCATCCCCACCGTTTTGATACGTTTGCGCAGGGCCCACAGGATACCAAACACGACAATCATCATCATCACTTCGTAGAAAGGCGTTGGGTACACGGGTTCTGCCAACTGCATGCAATAATCAAATTTGCAGTCGGGGATCGGTACAGACTCCTTCAATACATTGTGCGGATAGCGGTACGCCCACATCCAGTCGGGCAAAAACGACATCCAATCCGGTTTGGGGGCCGTGTTGTTGATGCCCCAGTCGCCATCGCCGGAAAGTTGGCAGCCGATTCGACCAAAGCCATACCCTGCGGTGAGGGCGGGCGCCACAGCGTCGGCCGTTGGCCAAAACGGGATTTTATGACGCCACATAAACCACACAACCGCCAAAAAACCCAATACCAAACCGCCAAAAAACGCCAATCCACCCCCGGAAGCCAGGGCGCCGATGGGGTCTTTCAAAAATGATTCCCAATTGTCGAAAAGGTCGAACAATTTAGCGCCCACAATACCGCCGATGGCTGCCATCACGGTCATTTCGCTGAGTCGGTCGTGCGGGTAAAGTTGGCGCTCCACCGTGACAGGTTCTGCTTTGCGCCTGCGCTGACCATCCCACCAAGTGATGCCCGCGAGCGCTGCTGCGCCAAGAATGCCCGCCAACCAGTGCATTTTTGCCGAAAGGATTACGGAAGCCGGGTCTTGCCTGAACTCAGGGTAATGCTGAAAGGCATAAAACCCTTTGCCTGCCAAGAGCAGGCCCGCTATGGCATTGGCAAAAATCTCCCCCGATGTGGCTGGAAGTCCTTCTGTAAACGAAACACTTACCGGCGTGTAAAACCCTTCGCGGGCTTTGCGCCGCAATTCGATGTTGAACACCAAGGCGCTCACCAAAAAAGAGATGGCCAGGAAAAACCCGAAGGTTTTGAAGATGGACAGCCAGTTGTCGGGCGCAGTGCCGAGCAGGTCGTGGAAGAGATAGGAAAGGTCTGGGTACATGTTTTAGGTTATGAATACCAAATGAATATCCAATATCCAACAGGGAATGTCCAATGTCCAAGTAGGCGCTGATCTTGGCATTAGTGATAGTATTTAAAAGAATCACTGTTAGTTGCCAAGCGCGGAGCCTACTTGGACATTGGACATTCCCTGTTGGTCATTGGACATTTTTTACTTTTTCGCTTTAGAAGCCTTGCCGCTGGTTTTTGCAGGGGCTGCCTCCGTAGGAACGGACGACATCCTGCCGGCCACTGAATCTTGCACATATTGGCCCCAGGTGAGGTTGTTGCCACCTTCTTTGTGCGCCAGGGCTTTTTCGATGGTCATCTTTGCGGCGGTTTCCACCACCCATTCAAAGTTTTCCTCGCCCACGGAGTTCACATCGGCATCGGGAGCCGGGTTGCAAAAATCAATGGCGTATGGGATGCCGTCGCGGATGGCAAATTCAACGGTATTGAAGTCGTAGCCGAGGTAATGGTTGATGCGCAGCACGAGATCGTGCATCTGCTGGCGGAGTTCTTTCGACACCTTGTGGTCGGCCACATAGCGGAGGTGGTGCGGGTTGCGGGGCTCGTAGTCCATGATGCGTACGTATTTGCCGCCCAAGCAATAGCAACGGAAATAGGCATCAAAATCAATAGCCTCCTGCAACAGCATCACGAGCGTGTTGGTCTCGTTGTAATCGCGGAAGAACTCGTCGAAGTTTTCCACTTTGTACACGTTTTTCCAGCCACCACCGGAGTGGGGTTTCATGAACAATGGGAACCCGCCGAGGTAGTCGATCATTTTTTCCCAGTCGAGTGGGTATTTCATGTTGCGGAAGCTCTGCCCGGAAGTATCTGGCGGCATTTCTTTCGAAGGCAACAGGATGGTTTTTGGTACTGGAACCCCAATTTTTGTGCTCAGGCAGTTGTTGAAAAACTTTTCATCGGCACTCCACCAGAAAGGGTTGTTCAATACCGCGGTACCGTTGAGTGCAGCATTTTTCAGGTAAGCGCGGTAAAAAGGCACGTCCTGACTGATGCGGTCGATCATCACTGCATAAGGCGATGGGTTGCCCTGCATCAGTTCGTCCACGTGGGTGGGTTCGGCGGACACGCCTTTGACGTTTTTCGAGTTGACGCGCGCCACGAAGGCTTCAGGGAAAGAGGTCTCTTTGCCGTGTAGGATTCCGATTTTTTTCATGAATGCTGTTTTTGAATTTTGTTTACCCACCGAAGCCCGATAGGGCGAAGGAGAGGCCTGCGTTATTGTTTACACTCCGTTTTTGCCCAAAAAGAATGGATTTGAGCGATAACGACACCTCCTTCGCCCCAAAGGGCTTTGGCGGTCAAGGGCGTAAAACTACTCAAAGTGTCAAAACCAGCAATTGAAATTTACTTTACCTGAAAATCGCCATTTTAGCCCTCCAACAACTGCTCGGTGTGATTCTCGGTATCTACTTTTGAAATGATGCGCGCGATTTTGCCCGTTTCATCGATCACGAAGGTGGTGCGCAGAATGCCCATATAGGCGCGGCCCATGAATTTTTTCTCGCCCCAAACCCCGTAGGCTTCGGCCACGGCATGGTCTTCGTCGGCCAGCAAATTGAACGGGAGGCTGTACTTGTCTTGAAATTTGACGTGCTTTTTCACCGAATCGGGGCTCACGCCGAGGATTTCGTACCCCTGCGCCTGGAAGCGTGGATAGCCGTCGCGAAGGCTGCAAGATTCGGCCGTACAACCCGGTGTGTCGTCTTTTGGGTAAAAGTAGAGCACGAGTTTTTTGCCCTTGTAGTCAGACAAGTTCACGGTTTGGCCTTTTTCGTTCAAGGCAGAAAATGCGGGGGCGAGGTCGCCTTCTTTTAAGTGGGACATTTTTTTGTAATGTGGTCGATGTGTGAGAATTGGGTCATTGGGGTCATTGGGGAAACGAGCTTTCGGGTCTTTTGTTCAGCGCAAATCGTAATTCGCACCTCGTAATTCGCAATTCGCACCTCGAATTTCGCACCTCGCAATTCGTCACTCCGCCCTTCGGCCTTTCCATTGGTATTTTTTGAAAAAAAGGCTGGCGGTCCCGAGGATAGGGATGTAGGCGGTGTGCAAAAAAAACGAAGGTAAAAACCGGCGCATCAAATCCATACGATTGAAAAAGCGGCACATTTCTTTTAGAAAAAAATAGTCGAATACGGCTTTGACCGTGATTTGGAATAGAAACAGACAGAGGTGGTTGGCCAATACGCCCACCATGGCGCAGGCAAGTGTCGCTGCCAGATTCAGCCAAATGCTCCAGCAAAAAAGGAACACCAGCAGTAACGATAGGCGCATCGGCCAACTGGGCATTGCAGCGTTTTTGGTGCCCCAACGCAGTCGTTGATTCCAAAAGGAACGCAGGTCGGGCGCGGCTTCGGTTTGCACCGCGGCTTCAGGGCTTTTGAGAAACGCTACGCTTCCTGGCCACTTGGCTTCCACTTTTTGTACCAAAAACATATCGTCGCCCGAAGCCAGGTGCGCATTTCCGGTGTAGCCGCCTACCGATTCAAAAGCCGTTTTTCGGTAAGCCAGGTTGGCGCCGTTGGCCATTTGATGCCAACCCAATTGGTACCCGGCCCCGGTGATGCCCATCATGCCCAAAAAATCGAGGGATTGGAATCGTTGCAACAGGTTGGTTTCGCGATGAAACAGGACCGGGGCGCAAACCAATTGTGTGTTGGGATTTTCAAATGCAAAAGCGAGGTGTTTTAGCCAATTTTCTGGCACTTCACAATCGGCATCGGTGCTTACGATGATATCCGTTTGGGCTTGGGCCACGCCCAGTTCGAGGGCCTTCTTTTTATTGGCGGTAAATTGGGTTTCTGCAGGCAGGTAATCTGCCAATTGGATGCATGAAATGGAACTTCCCGTCCCGAGGCCTCGGGATAAACTTTCGGGAAGTTGGCGCACCAGTTGGGCGGTATTATCCGCTGAAAAATCATCCAATATGATGATTTTCAAAAGATTGTGCGGGTAGTTTCCATTTAAAATCGACTCCAGGCAAGCCCTTATTTTAGCGGCTTCGTTGCGGGCTGGGATTAGGATGGTGATGGGGGAAGTTGGCTTAAAACCTTTGAGCAAATTACTTTCTGGCAAATCTTTCCAGGCACGATGGTAAGCCCAAAGCAAGGCTGCGTAGGCGATGATAAGAAAAAAAGAAATTGATGGAATTAACACGTTTCGGTTTATTCAAGTCCTTGGCAACGTTCAAC
>JALHPW010000041.1:12196-14429 GCA_022842255.1 Saprospiraceae bacterium
AACTGCAGAGGCACAAAGTGATGACTCTCTATGCCTTTGTGCCTCCGCGGTTGAATTTTACCGCACCGTAAACGTCTTCTTCTCCACCCCAACCCCAGTAATCGTAACAGACTTCCAACCCTTAGGCAACTTGGTCTTCAACTGCACCACACCTTGGGGCGTAATGTCCAAACCCCCAAAACCCATCATCGTGGCCTGCAAAAACCCACCCGCGCCCGTGGCAAAATATGGGTTGGTGCCCCCGGCCGCTTCGGAAAGTACGCCAAAGGGTGGCACTTCGTTGGGCTTGTAACAGCTTACCCAAAGTTTGTAAGCGCGCTCCGCATCGCCGGCACGCGCGGCGGAGACGGTGAGGATGGCGTTGCCCATGGCCGGACCCTCGGGCGACATCCGGGGTTCGTAGTAGTCGAGGTCTTTTTTGACCTGGGCTGGGTTGGTAATGAGTTTCAACGGGTAGGCCAACAAATTCACGTCGGCTTGTTTGATCATGACCCCATCATAGGTGGCATTTTCCTTGGTGGTGCCGTCGGGGAATTTCAAAATTGGGATGTTGTCGGCCACATGCGCCCAATCCGGGTTGGGTACCATGCCCAGTTCTTTGGCAGCATCGCCTGCATAGCGCAACACCGTGATGGCCATGCCGTTGGTGAAGGCGTTGTTGTCAATGTTTTCCTGCCATTCATTTGCCCCAATGACGTTGTTGATGTCGTAACGCCCCACACCGTTTCTTTCTACCCGGCTTGCCCAGAAGTCGGCGATTTCTTTCAACATCGGCCACCCCCGATCCCGAAGCCAGGTTTTGTCTTTCGTCACCAAATAATACTGCCAGGCCGCCCAACCTACACAACCCGTGATATGATGCTGAAACGGCCCGGTAAGCGCCCAAACAGGGGTTTCTTCCTGCCCCGTTGTCGTGCTTTCCCAAGGATACATCGCGCCCTGGTAGCCGTGCGAAAAGGCGTTTTGTTTGGCCTCGTCCAGCAACTGAAAACGGAATTCCAGGAAGGATTTGGCGATTTCCGGATGCAACAACAACATCGGCGGGTACATCCAAAGCTCGGTGTCCCAAAAAACGTGGCCGTTGTACCCCAGCCCACTCAAACCCATCGGCGACAAGCTCAAAGCCGTGCCTTCACGGCCAAAAGAATACAGGTGATACATCGCGGAATGCACGTCGCGGGTGGCATCCACATCGCCTTCTATGGTGATGTCGGACGACCAAAGCTTGTCCCAGGCTTCATTGTGCCGTTTCAGCAAGCGCTCCGTGCGTTCCAATGCCGCAAAAATGGTAAGCCGCTCTGCCTCGTTGTGGGCATCCTGCGTGTGGGCGGTGCTGATGAGTGTGCCCACGATGGCAAATTTATAGGTTTCCCCAGCCTTCAGTTTTTTGTAGAATTTCAACAAATGCATGTTGTAATCCCAGTCCTCGTGGATAAGATCGGGCTCGGAACCGTGTTTTTCCTCAAAAATAAAGCTGCTCGACGCTGCTACCGTGTACTTGCCCGAAGGACTTTTCCCAACGGAAGTCAAGAGCGGAATCAACACGTGCGGACGGTCGATTTCGGCATACACATTCCGTACATCCTGCAACATGTCCGGGGCTTCGATGACGGCCATGGGTGTGATGGTTACGTCTTTTTTGGCCGTAATTTCCACGATACTGAGCGCGGAATAAGGCAGGTGGCGCAGGGCCATCAAGGTGTGGTTGACGGAAAGTTTATCGCCCACATCGTAGCTCGTGGTAAGTTGGGCGTGCCGCATATCCAGCACCTGTTTGTACCCGGAAATGTCGGCCCGACCAACGCGCCGACCGTCCACATCGAGGTTCATGTTCATAAAATTGAAGCCCTTCAGGATGTTCGACACCCGTCCGCGACCATAGTTGTCGTACGCGCCATTGAGCACCACGTCCTTCACGCGCATGGGCTCGGGCGACGAAACAAGGCCAATCATCCCATTGGCCACCGTGATGCCGTAGTAATTGGCGGGGTCAATTTTGTCGGCCACGATATGCCAGGCGTCGTTGACGGTGGACGGTTCACGGTTTACGGTGGACGGCTGGGCATGGACGGCTTGCATGGAGCAGAGTAGAAGTCCGAAGATGACTGGGTAGGCGAGCAATTTTATCATGGTCATAATTGTGCAGTTTGAAAGAGCGGAATTGGAGGCGAAAAATAGAGAAGCTGTCCGAAAGTAGACTTTTTAAAAGAATTGGGCCGACCATATTTCATGG
>JALHPW010000042.1:0-4275 GCA_022842255.1 Saprospiraceae bacterium
CAGCCAGCCGGTGGAGCGATTTACCGTGCCCGGTTTGCAAAACAACTGGCGGGAAGTAAGGACCTGGGCGGGTTATGCCTATGTTGTTTCAGAGGCCACCCCCAGTGGGGTTACGATTGTCAATTTGAATTATCTTCCGGACAGTATTCAATGGAAGGTGTGGCGTGGGGATGGTTTTTTTGAAGACAAGGTTTTGGAGAACCATGCCGTGCAAGCGGTAGATGGCCACCTTTACCTTTTTGGGGGCGGTAGCATTACAAACGGGGCGGTCATTGCCTCCCTCTCGGACCCATGGAACCCTCATATTCTAAGTAAGTATGCCGCCAACTACGTTCACGATGGCCATATACGGGGCGATACCCTTTGGACGAGCGAGATTTACCAGGGCCAATTTGGGGTGGTGGATATTTCGGATAAAACCAATCCAGTACTACTCGTCACCCAGCCCACACCAGGGGCATTCAACCACAATTCGGAACTTTCTGCCAATGGGAAAACACTGTTCACGACCGACGAGGTGACCAGCGGCCCACTAGGCGCTTTTGATGTTTCCAACCTGGACGATATCCGTTTGCTGGATACTTATTTGCCCACTAGAAAACCCACCGGAGCGGTACACAATGTTCGGGTAATGTCGGGCGACTTTCTGGTTTGTCCCAGTTATCGTGGGCAGTTGACCATAGTGGATGGTTCGCAACCCGATAATTTGATTGAAATTGCCTGGGATTCGCTTGGAAATTCCCTTGTTTGGGATGCCGACCCATATTTGCCATCCGGCATTGTCTTCGCTACCGCTAAATTGGAAGGACTGTATGTTTATCAACCGACCTACACCCATGCAGCTTGGATTCAGGGCTGGGTAATAGATGCGGTGACTAGCGCACCGCTCTCCGATGCGAAGGTGTTCGTCCTGAACACTTACAATGCCGACACCACCGGAGCCGATGGTGTGTATAAAACCGGGGCCGCCAATTCTGGAATGTACACAATCAGGGTTGAACGAACGGGCTACCACCCGCAGGTACTCAGCAATGTGCCGCTCGTGAGCAATGTCATCGCAAACGTGAATTTTGCACTGGTGCCACTGACCATTGGCACAAAAGACCTTGACAATGAATCCGTTGTGCAGGTGTCACCTTCTCCGTTCGAAGATTATTTGACCGTTAATTTCCCACTGGGAAGTCCATTTCTTACCGCAACAACCATATTGCGCTTGTCCGATTTTTCTGGAAAAGTCCTTTTTGAAAAACTAGCCGATGGAAGTGGGACTACCGTTTTGGAGGGTTTGAAAAACCTGCCAAGCGGGATTTACCTGCTGCAAATCGACCACGAAAAAGCGGGCCGCAAAGTGATACAGGTAGTAAAAAAGTAAACTGAACACAGTTCATCCCGAATTTTAGGAAAATTTGGGATGAACCATGTTTATCTGTGCACCACCACTCGATGTGCCATTTTCCCACGTTCGTTTTCTACCCACAGGATATATACCCCATTGGGCAAGTTTGAGGTATCAAAAACGTAGTTCAGTTCGTTCCCAGATTGTCCAGCAATCAAGCGGCCAGTTAAATCGCTGAGTCGCAGGGATATTTTTCCGACCGTTTTTTGGGAGAATTGGACGGCAAATTCGTCCTGCGCCGGATTGGGTGTGACCAACATTGCCAATTCAGCGTTCGGGTCGTTGGTGCCAACAACGCCCAGTTGCACGCTCAAAGTAAAGGTGCAACCGTTGCCAGCCATCACAACAACGGTATAGGTTCCACTCGTAAGCCCAAAAACATCCTCCGTGGTGCTGCCATTGCTCCAAGCGAAAGTGATGGGATTTTGTCCGCTCAACACGAACAAATCAATATACCCATCTGCCGCACCAGGTCCGGAGGGTTCGTTGGTAAGGGCCAGCACATCGAGCGGGGCACCCACCTCAAAGGCTGAAATATTCGTGCAGTTATTGCCGTCTGTCACACTGACCGTAACCAGGCCGGAGAAACCTTGGGGCAGGGGTTCACTTTGTGCGGTGCCACCAGTCGACCAAGCGTATGAAAATGGCTGAACACCTCCTGATGTGTTGGCAACCAATGTTTTAGCCGCTGAAGTGCAGGGGTTCCCAATCAGCGAAATCATGACAGAAAGTACGGAACCTGTTTCCGATACGGTTGCGCAACTGCTTGAAGTACACCCATTTCCGGTGTCCGTAACCGTGAGGCAATACGTGCCTGGTTCAGAGATTTCCACGGTTTGTTGATTGGAGGAAAACGGGGGACTCACACTCGACCACCCATACGTTGCCGCGGATACATTGGAGCTTCCAGACAAGGTTACGGTTGGGTTACTACAGTCTAACGATAACCCATTGTGGTTAATCAATGCGATTGGGGGCGTAATATCTTGTGTTACGGTGATGTTGTAGTTTTTTGAACAGCCATTGGCGGTTGATGAAACGGTAAAAACCGAGGAGGAAACCAACGTAAGGGTTTGTCCTGGAAATACTTCTATTCCATTTAAATAATAGTGAACGTTGGCAGGCGCACTCGGGACGGTATAGCTGAATGTTGGGTTCGAACAATTGTAGATGACATTGCTAGGCAAATTGATTTGCGGCAACATGGTGTCCAAATAAACCGTCGCATAAGCCGCTGTGGTACAACCATTTGGAGCGGTTACCACCACCGTGTAAACACCGCCTTCGGTGGCCGTAAAGCCATTGAACAAACTGCCGTTGGGGTGATACCACTGCAGGGTGCTGTTCGACGGGCTGAAGTTGGTGCCCAAAGTCAATGAAGTCACGTTGCAGTTCAAAAAACCGCCCAATGCAATGGCTGTGGGTCCGGTACCGGGAACAAAAATGACCTGTTTGGGTGCGCCGGTGCTGGAGTTGTAAAAGGCGCCGCCTCCAGGGGTTACCTCCAATTTCACCGCTCGAACTGAATAATACAGGGTATCCACCGGCGGGGATACGTCTTCCCAGGAAGTCTGAAACACCAAATCCGGGGTAACCCGCGTGTATGGTCCATCTAGGTGGAAGGAGCGATAAATTAGATAAGCCACCACTTCTGGGTCGGGGGAGGCCGTCCAATGCAGGTTGACTTTATCGCAGTTGGAAGTGACGGTCAGATTGCTGGCAGGTGGAACGATTTTGGCCCGCAAGGTCGGGTCGCCGAGTAAGGACACATGTGCGCCACTTTCGCCGTTAGAATCCCCATAAGCCAGATTGAACTGAGCGTTTTGGGTTTCTGTCAGGCAATACCCGATGGTTTCGCCGGAGGCCAGGCCGTGTTGCATCCAATGCGGGCGCCCCGCCCAACTAACCGCCAGCACGCTGCCTTTTGAGGCCAGTAGTGCGGGCAAAAGCGGGTTGGTTTCAAAATCCCAGTCGCCAAAATAATCGCCATACAGGTTGGCAAAAACCGTCCGAATCGAGTCTGTCGCAAAATTGGCCGCTGTTCCAATCCCGTCCGCGCTCGAATACGTCCCGTTTGCGCCAGCACCGTAAGAAAGTAGGTGGCGTTGTGGGTTTCGGAATTCTCCGGTCGTTACATTCCATTCACCTACCACTGGATTTGCATTGCGGTAGCCATCGGCGGCAAATGCTTCCCCGCCCGACCAGCCGAGGTGGTCGTCTACCAAAGCCGTATTGGGCACCTTGTATTGTCCGGTGCGCCAAAGGTGGTTTTTGAACAAATATTTGCGTAGCAATTCTACGGGCGATGCCCCAAAAGTGGCCGCCGACAAGCGCCGGAAATCAAGTCGCCCAACCGGAAGCTCCACTGCGGAAGGCAGGGTATTTTGATCGAATTTGCCATCGCCCGGCACGTTGCGGTTTGCGGCACGGGCCGTATTGGGGATATTCACGGAATTATCGGTCCAAACGCCGTTCACATCGCCATAATAGGCATCGCAAGGCCAGGCGCCTACGTGGTCGGCTTTGGTGTCCCAGGCCATGCTTCCGGAATAGGGAACGGGCACCGGGCCCATGAGCAGTACGGCTTTCACGCCAGTTGGATCGGCATTGTAGGCTGCAACGATTTGATTTTTAACCCATTGCACGCTGGTAAAGGGCCCTGTTTTGAAGGGCACGGTATGCCAGCCTTCGCCGCGGAGGTCGTTTTTGAAGGTGACCAAATCAGCACCCAACTGATCGGCCGTGGTGGAGTCTATGAACACCAGGAGTTTTCCACGGGTATCCACCACGGGTTTGAAAAAGTTGGCAAAGGCATAGCCATAGGCCGTGATGTTGCCTGTTTTTCGCTCAACGGCATACTCATAGGTTTCGTTGGCATC
>JALHPW010000042.1:4285-14410 GCA_022842255.1 Saprospiraceae bacterium
ATTTACGAGTTCCGTCCAGGAATTGCCAGCGGCACCTTTCACGCGCCGGCGCAGGATGATGTCGGAGGGCTGCGTGTTGGTCCAATTGATAAAGGTGGCGGGCGGGTTTAGTCCGGCGGAAAGTTGTACGGGAACCACCGCATCTTGCGGGTTTTGGGCAGAGAGGGTTGCGATGAAGAAAAAAGAAAGCAGGGAAGTTAGAAATCGGGACATGGGATGATAGATTAGTTTGTTTTGCAAAAATAGGAAGACTTTCAGCAGAAAGTATGCCGTCATTTAAAGGTATGGGTTACAAGGTTCGGGTCCTGTTTTTTTTTATGAACCAAAACCAATTTTATTTTAACAATAATCTGCCCCAACCTACATTCGCCCAATCAAATTTTATCAACCGTCTTCTTTTCATGAAAAAATCAACTTTACTTGCCCTCGCGGGCTTGTTATTGGCGGTGAACAGCTGCCAAAAACAGGACAGCCCGCTGCAATCCACCCCAGCGCCCGATCCGATTGAACTCGATCGGTTCATCCACGACAAGGTGACCGTCCATGGCGAATTCCGCTGGGAATGGGCCTCCGATGAGCATGTTTGGACCGCGCTTTCCAATTCCGACTTTGTACTTTCCGTTGGATATCAGCCTGCGGGGGAATCAGGGGTGGCCGACCGACTACACCTACTCAACATCCAATCAAGCGAATGGCAGGAAGCCCGAAATGCAGTGATGCAGCTTGTTTTGGATCAGGAACACGCACTCAACCCGACCCTTACCAAAGCAAATATTTTGGCATTCAAGGAAAATCCGGTGTTGCCGGTTTTTTGTGTGTACATCAAAAATCCGTCCACCATTACAGCCTTGCGTCAATCCAACCTGCTCCGGTACGCCGAACCAATTGGTTATGAGCCTTATATGACGAATAGGTCGGCCGATCGTTCTGGCTCAGGATGTGACAGCAATGACCCCGAGCCCGGACTTGTGGCAGGGGTGGATTATGTCACCATCGCGCCCGATAGCAAGCGTTCCTGGAACTATCCGGAGCACAAAATCAATGAGGCCTGGACCAACAGTACGGGGTCGGGCTGTAAAGTTACCATCATTGACACCGGGTGTAGTGATGACCAGGACAACCTTGGCGATGCTTTCAACCAAGGTGTTTCTCAGGGCCGCAGTATCGAAAAACTGGTGACCTTGCCCCCTGACGGTCCCCCTGAAACGCCCAACGACCTTTGTGGCCACGGCACCTCCATGCTTGGTGCTTGCGCTGCGCCACGTGGGGAAGATGGCGCAGCGGTTGGCGTTGCCTACAATTGTAATTTGGTGAGTATCCGGGCGGCTGCGGATGTTTACATTGACGAAAGCCGCGAAGTAGTGGGCGTTTCCGATGCGTTCACTTTGGCGGGCGATTCGGATACAAAAATCATCAGCATGAGCATGGGGCGTATCCTTACTTCCAGTCAAATCAAGGACGCCATCAAATATGCTTATGGAAAGGGGAAGCTCATTTTTGCGGCAGCGGGAACGTCTTTTTGGTGGACAGCCTGGTTTTGGGGTGTGATTTTTCCTGCCAGCATGACGGAGTGTTCCGCCGTAACGGGCATGAAAAGCAATCTTACTTCCGCCTGCGGGGATTGCCATAAGGGCAGTAAGGTCGATTTTGTGGTGGTAATGGAACGTACCAGCGACGGAAGGGTGCCACTCTCCCTTGCCATGACAGGCGACGACCCTAGTACCGTGGGTGGGTCGTCGGTGGCCACTGCCAGTACGGCCGGTATAGCAGCTTTGGTTTGGGCAAAATTCCCCGGCTGGACCCGCGCACAGGTGTTCGACCGACTCAAACAAAACGGCAATTATTGGCCCAACCGAAACGGCAATTTTGGTTGGGGCCGGATCAATGCGAAGAACGCTACGCAGTGAGTATGCAATAAACAGGAAAACCGCAAAACCGGAGAACCGGAAAATGTAAAACTGCGAGAGGATTGATCCCGAAAAGGCTAGATTTTTCTGGTTTCAAGAACAAGCCCTTCTTGGTTTTACATTTTCCGGTTTTCCGGTTTTGCGGTTTTCCTGTTTTTCTTTTTTCTACCTTTGCCCCGATTATGGGCCGCATCTTAGCTATAGATTTTGGACTGAAACGCACGGGCATCGCTGTTACCGACCCCTTGAAAATCATCGCCAGCGCACTCACCACGGTTCCTACCCGCGAAGTGCTGGAGTTTCTCCAAAAATACTGTGCGGAGGAAGAGGTAGAGCATTTTGTGGTCGGGCTTCCGCTCCACATGGATGGCAACCCTGCTCAAATTGCGCCCCAGGCCGATGCTTTTGCCGAACGTTTGCAAAAACTTTTTCCGGAAAAAAGGATTATCCGTCAGGACGAGCGAAACACCTCCAACGACGCTAAAAAAATCATCCTCCAAAGCGGCATCAAAAAACAAAAACGACGCGACAAATCGTTGGTTGACAAAATTGCTGCGGCACTGATTTTGGAGCAATTTATGGAAGAAAATTATTGGAATAATTAATGGGTTTGAAAAGTTTGAGGCGTTTGAATTGTTCGAATTGACCCATCAAACCCCATCAAACCCATCAAACTCATCAAACTAGACATTTTTAATGTTACTCCCGATTTACGCCTACGGGCAACCCGTACTGAAAAAAGTGGCTGTGCCCATAGATGCCGAATATCCTGATTTGCAGAAACTTATCGCAAGTATGTGGGATACCATGTACCATGCCGATGGGGTAGGGATTGCCGCTCCACAGGTGGGGCACAGTATCCGACTTTTTGTGATTGATACCGAACAAGTGGAGCGAAAAAAAGAAGAGGTGTCGCCAACCGATACACCTTTCAAGCAAGTTTTTATCAACGCACAAATGTTGGCCGAAACCAGCAAGCCTTGGACTTATGAGGAAGGCTGCCTAAGCATTCCAGATATTCGTGGGGATGTGGAAAGGGCGGAGGGCATCCGCATCCGTTGGCAGGACGAAAATTTTGTGGAACACGAGGCCGAGTTCAGCGGAATCAATGCCCGGGTCATTCAACACGAATACGACCACATCGAAGGTGTACTTTTTACAGAAAGGCTCAAACCGCTTAAAAAGCGGCTCATTCAGCGCAAATTGGAGGCTATTCGGGTCGGAAAGGTGCAAACAGATTATAAAATGCGCTTCTATAATGTGCGCTAAGACCGGGATTAAGAGTTTACAAGTTTTTGTTATGGTATAAAAGTTGCAGGCTGTGCTTAAAATAATCTTCGCACACCATGCTCCGCCATCTAGATATCCTTGTTGCCGATCATCATCCCATTTTTGTAGAAGGACTTCGGTCGCTGTTGTCCAACACGGGCAACGAGCGCTTCGCCTACAATATCAAAGGAGTTGCCATCAATGGCTCCCAGGTAGCCCAGTATTTGGGTACCTCCCAACCTGACCTTTTTCTGCTTGACCCGGACTTGCCGGACGGCGAGGGTCTGAAAATTGTGGCCTCCGTCAAGCAAAACGGTCCCAAAACCAGGATACTCATTCTCAATGGCTCGGGCGACCCGGCCCATATCCAGGCAGCCTTCCGGGCAGGGGCCGATGGTTACATGCTTAAGTCGGGTTCGCACGACGAGCTAATTCAAGCCGTTGGGGAATTGGCTGAAGGGCGCACCTTTGTCGGACGTGGGCTCATGCCTATTGACCAGCAAGAAGGCGCCAGTGCTTTGTCGCCGGAAATGCGGTTTGCCAAGAAAAGTGGGCTTACTCGGCGGGAGCTGGAGATTTTGAAACTCATTGGTCAGGCCCTGACAAACAAAGAAATATCCGAACGAATCTTCATCAGCGACCAAACAGCCAGTGTCCACCGCAAAAATATCATGCGCAAATTGGGTGTGAACAGCACGGGCTCCTTGATAAAATTGGCTTTCGAGAACCATCTGGTCTAGAGATTCCTAGCGTTATTTTTGGCGAATTATAGCCACCGCTGTATGTTTGCCACCCTTTTCCATCCTTGCTTTCGGGAGATTTGTCCGCATTTGCTTTAAATTAACCTTCTTGTGGTAGCGATTGCCTATTCTTAGGCACTGTTTTTGCTACTGGGTCTGTCCATTTGCAAGCTTTTAATATGAAAAGTTTGTTGGGCTCATTACGACTTTTTTAACTTTGTCGCGCTTGAGCTTCCGCCATTAAAGGCATTACTCATTTCAAAGAAGCACATTCAAACGATTACTTTTTCTCTTAATCTATCTACTCATGAAAAAAGCGAACTCTACACTCTTTTTTAATCTGTTGGGATGGACGCTGGCGCTGGCTTTATCGCTTTCCGCAAACAACGTCACGACCGCCCAGTGTACCATGATCTGCAATGACTTGGTGCAAATCTCCCTGGATGAAGATTGTCAGGTTGAAATCCTGCCTGACATGATTTTGGAAGGAAATGGTTGCCCAAATGGGGTGTTCCAAGTCCAAGCCAAAGTAAACAACGTTTGGGTGCCTGCCAATGGCAACTTCGTTGCTACCTCTGCTCATATCAACCTTACGCTCCAGGTTCGCGTCCGCGATTTGGTTTCGGGTAATATGTGCTGGGGCAATGCGCACATCGAAGACAAGTTGCCACCGGAGTTGACCTGTGAGGATATTTTCCTTAACTGCGCCATCACCAATTACACGCCTGCCTTTTTGTTGAACGAGCTCAACATTTCTGAGGCTTATCCTTTGGTGGACGAAAATTGCACGTCTACTACCTTGACTTACATTGACCAATGGTTCGACCTTGGTTGCAATGGAAGCATCAACGGTTTCAACGACATCAGCGCTTATGTGCTGCGCAAATGGACCGCTGTGGACGAAAGTGGCAACTCTGCTACCTGCAATCAATACCTCTACTTTGAACGTCGTCATGGGGTGGACGTGTTTTTCCCAGCCGACGTGACGGTAGATTGCTCAAACCCCATTACCGACCCTTCGGTTACGGGCGTACCTTATGTAACTGATTTCGGCATCAACTGGGATATTTGGCCAAATGGCACCTATTGCGAGCTCAATGCTACGTTCCAGGATTTGCCCTTGTACATCTGTGACGGTTCTTACAAAATTATCCGTACCTGGACCGTATACGATTGGTGCTTGCCAACCGGCCCATTGAACCCACTTACGCATATTCAAATCATTAAAGTGCTGGACGAACAAGGCCCAGAACTTGAATGCCCAGAAGATATGACCGTGAGCACCAACCCCAACGGTTGTCAGCTCGACTTCAACTTGCCCGACGTAATTGTGACAGACAACTGCTCGCAATTGGCTTCCATCGAAGCACAATGGCAAGATTATAATGGTATTTGGCAGTCCCTTTATGGCACGTTCACCAACTTCCCTGGCAATAACTTCTGGGACCGTGATACCCTCGCGGTGTTGGGATATGCCGAAAACCTTGGTGTTGGTGTTACGCAAGTGAAGTACATCATCACCGATGATTGTGGCAATACCACCATTTGTCTCTTCAACGTGACGGTGGCAGATTACGACCCACCATCCGTGTCTTGTGACCAAACCACCACGGTTGCCCTTGGCCTAGACGATCCATTCGACTGCTACACTGGCAGTGGATGTGAATTTGGAGGTGTTACTTGGGTGAAAGCTACCACCTTCAACGACGGTTCTTACGACAACTGCAACGGCATCAAATACACCATCCGTCGGATGGAGCCGTATTCTGATTGCATCAATAACCTGGACCAAGACCCTTGCTACCCGAACGGCTGGAGCGAGTTCGATTTGGCTACCGCCGAGCTCGATTCCATCAAGTTTTATTGCTGTGAAGAGGGCACTGTTCAAACGGTTATCCTTCGTGGTTACCAAGTCGACTATGATGGCAACATCATGGTGTACGAAGATGGAGAACCCATCTACAATGAATGTATGATTCAGGTAGAGGTGCAAGATAAGTTGAAACCTACTTGTCAGTCTCCTGCCAACGTTACGGTGAACTGTGAGAACTTCGACCCAAGCCTCTGGGCCTACGGCAAGGCACAGGTTGAGGACAACTGCTGCCTCGACACTTCTCGCGTGTACCAAGGCCAATGCGGCCTTTCGCACACGGTGAGCTACAGCCAGTTCGACACGGTTTGTAACAAGGGCACGATTACCCGCACCTTCCGCGCTTGGGACTGCCACGGTTTCTCTAGCCAGTGCACGCAGCGTATCGTTGTAACATACGAACAGGATTACTTTATCAAATTCCCGGATGACGCTCAGGTAAATGAGTGCGACGGTACTGGTGTATACGGTGCGCCTTCTTTCTTCGGAGAAGATTGTGAACTTTTGGGCGTTTCGTTCCAAGATGAGGTCTTTACCGTAGTGCCAGATGCTTGCTTCAAAATCGAACGTACCTGGCAGATCATCAACTGGTGTACTTACAACCCGAACCTGCCTTGCATCTTTGTGCCAAACCCAAATCCGTTCGCTATTTCGACCGCTCCGGGCAACCGTCCGGGCCCAACCGTTTCGGCTTGCGGAACCCTGGCACCTTGGGCTCCAACGGTGTCAAAAATCGAACCTACAGACCCAGTTGCCACCAACTTCTGTACCTTCTACGACAAAGACGCGAACTGTTACCGCTATAAGCAAATCATCAAAATCATTGATGGTCAAGCACCTACAG
The DNA here is from genome assembly GCA_022842255.1 of Saprospiraceae bacterium. Taxonomy (GTDB): domain Bacteria; phylum Bacteroidota; class Bacteroidia; order Chitinophagales; family Saprospiraceae; genus M3007. The sequence goes on from JALHPW010000042.1 coordinate 10,916, forward strand.
GTAACTACGTTACGCCTAACTGCTCCAACCAAAACTGGTTTACCACCAACAACAGCCAGTTGTGGAATGAAATGTACTGGTGGGACAATGGCCTTCAAACACATGACCTGTGCGAAGAGCCTACTGACCTGTGTATCACGGCAACCGATGCCTGCTCGGGCAACAACGTCAACATCGAATACCTGCTCTTCCTTGACTTGGATGGCGACGGAATCATGGAGACCGTGGTTAACTCGGTCAACACGGGTATCGCAGCACCTCCAGGCCAAGGCTGGAACAACGTTCAATACAACAACTTGAACACCCCGAACTTCTCTGGCGGTACTTCCCGTGCTTTCGACGAGCGCTTGGTGCCAAACAACCAGAAATGGGGATTTGCTATTCAGGAAACCATCAGCGGCGTAAACAAAACAGCTTGCGTTCGCTGGAACACCCAAGCGCAACAAGGCACCTTCGTTGTGCCTGAATTGCCACACGGTACGCACAAAATCAAGTGGTTTATCACCGACGGTTGCGGCAATAACAAAGAGTACGAATACACCTTCACGGTGAAGGATTGCAAAGCACCTACTGTTGTTTGCTTGAATGGCCTTTCCGTGAACATCATGCCTACCGGTATGGTAACGCTTTGGGACACCGACTTCCTGCAATACACGGAAGACAACTGCACACCAACCGGTCAAATCAAAACGGCTATCCGCAAATGCGGTACCGGTACTGGTTTCCCCGTGGATGGCAACGGCAACCCAATCACGAGTGTGACCTTTACTTGTGCCGACCTTGGCACACAGTGTGTTGAGCTTTGGGCTATTGATGCTGCTGGCAACGCAGACTACTGCGAAACCTTTATCATTGTTCAGGACAACCTCGGCTCCTGCGGAAGCAACCCAGTCCCTGTTATTGCTGGTGCTTTGAAAACCGAAATCCTAGAGGGTGTGGAAGAAGCCGACGTGAAACTGTACGGCATCCTGCCAAACGGTATGCCAGCACCGATGGTCTCCGACCTGAGCGACAACCAGGGTAATTTCGTGTTTGCCAATGCATTGCCTGTTGGGTCTAGCTACACGGTTGCCCCAGAAAAAGACGACAACCCACTCAATGGCGTAACCACTTACGACCTTGTATTGATTTCCAAGCACATCCTGGGACTTGAACCGTTCAACTCTCCATTCAAGATGATTGCTGCGGATGCGAACAAGAGCGGTAGTATCACAACGTTCGACATTGTTGAGTTCCGTAAACTCATTCTCGGTATCTACCAAGAAATGCCAAGCAATACCTCCTGGCGTTTTGTGGACAAAGACTACGCGTTCCCGAACCCACTCAATCCGTTCCAGGAACTGTTCCCTGAAACGAAATCAGTGCAGGACATGCAAATGGCTAACCTCGCTGATGATTTTGTAGGGGTAAAGATTGGTGACGTAAACAACTCGGTTGTGCCAAATTCATTGGTAGATGCCGATGAACGCGGTTTGGGCACCCTTTACTTCGACCTGGAAGATCGCGCGGTTAAAGCCGGTGAGGTGTTCGAGGTGAAACTGGCTGCTTCTGAAGCAGTAGCAGGATACCAATTTACCCTGAACCTCAATGGTTTGGAAGCACTCGAAGTGCTCCCTGGCGCATACATGGGTAAAGACAACTTTGCAATCTTTGAAGAAGCCGTTACCGGTTCTGTAAGCAATGAGTCTGGTGAGTTTGGCATTCGTTTCCGTGCGAAGCGCGCTGGTTTGCTGAGCCAAATGCTCGGAGTCGGCAACAGCATCACTCGCACAGAAGCATATGCAGCTGCTGAGAATGGTCAAATCACGAAGAAGGAGCTGATGCTTCGCTTCAACGGTAGCAATGGAAACACCATTGCAGGTGCTGGCTTCGAATTGTTGCAAAATGCACCAAACCCAGCCAAAGGCTTTACGAGCATTTCGTTCAACCTGCCTGAGGCTGCTGAAGCTACGTTGACCATCACCAACGCTGAAGGTCGTGTGGTGAAGCAAATGAAAAATGATTTTGCCAAAGGCTTCAATACCGTAACGCTCCAGCGCGCTGAATTGGAATCCGGTATCCTGTTCTACCAATTGGATACGCCTACCCACAGCGCTACGAAGAAGATGATTGTAGTGGAATAAGTAATTTCCATTTACGAAATAGAACACAACGCGGTTCACGGGGAAATCCTCGTGGACCGCGTTGCATTTGAGGACGGTTCAGCGTGTATCTTTGGGCAAATTTGAAATCAAACAAAATGAAAAAAGTAGCGCTCCAACTTTTCTCTTTCCTCCTGTTTTTGTGCTCTTGTGGTCAGGAATCCGCTAAAAAACCGACTGACAGCTCTGATACAAGCAGTAATCCGGCAGCTTCAAACCTTCCCCCTGCCACCTATCTGGAAGGGCTTTACGCAACCTCCACCGCAAGCGGCAAAGGTGTAGAAAACCTTTTTGACGCCAACGCGGCCACTGCTTGGCAAACCCTTCCAGGTACCGGACCAGACGAGGGTATCATGCTGTACTTTCAAGAACCCATGGACATAGCATCGGTGGAAATCGTGGCAGCAGCAGAAAATATAGCCAAGGTGGACGCCAAAGTGGATTTGCCTATCATGGTCTATGCCAACGGCCAAATATCCACCTCCGGCAACCCGAACGAACAGATAGTCCTTTCCAAAAAGGGGCCAGTGAAATCACTTTTTATCCGGTTTTATTCGACTGGTAAGGAAGAAAACCAAACCATCAAAGAGGATTTGTATCGCTTGGCCTACCCTTCCGATGCCTATATTGCTGTTAGTGAACTTAAAATATTGAATACCAAGGGGGAAGCACTACGTCTCGCGCCGCCAAAAACGGTGAACGGCCGGGTGTCGGCGTCCTCCACATTGGCTCCTGAAAGTGCGTATAATCCTGCCAATCTGTTCGACAGCCGCAAAGAATTTGTCTGGGTAGAAGGCGTGGCATCGGCGGGTGAGGAAGAAGTTCTGAGCTTTGAGTTTGACCAACCCGTTGAAATCACGGCCATTCAGGTTTGGAATGGTTACCAGCGTTCGGATGAGCATTTTTCGGCGAATGCTCGCGTCCGGGATTTTCAGTTTCAGGAAAAAAGCAGCCAGCCGCGCCTGTACAGTTTGCAAGACACCAAGCAGGGACAAAAAATCAGTTTGGCACAGCCCGAAAAAGGCTCGGTGTTCGAACTGCGTATCAAATCCGTTTTCCCGGGAAAAAAATACAAAGACCTGGCAATCAGCGATATCGTGTTTTACAATGGAAATCAACCCTTTGTGTTGCATTCGAGCACATCGGACAAATACAAGGCGGAACTTAAAACCAAGGCCTCAAACTCCGTGATCTCGGCCTGGCTCGACAAACGGATTGCCAATTATATCGAAGATGGGGCCTCTTCCACGACCCAATCGCTTATCCTGCGCGCTGACGGTACCTTTGTGATGTACAGCGAGGCATACAGCGATGGCGACCCGGATATGTATTCGTTTGCCGACGGCAACTGGGA
>JALHPW010000043.1 GCA_022842255.1 Saprospiraceae bacterium
GATGCCCTGTCAAATCAAACAGGTCCAGTTGACCAAGCTTTTCGTGCAATATGATAGAGAACCAATTACTGGCTGGATTGGGATAAATCGCCGGTTTGCTTGTCAGCGGCAAATCCGATGTTGAAATTGTAGTTTTCCAATCATCGTAAAGCCTTTGCAACGAATCAATGGGCTCCATCCCTGCTGGCAGCGAGGGCACGTTCAGGTCGAGCGAAAGGCTGTCGTCGGCATCGCCTGGTTTGGCCACCCGGACAAATGCCGAAAGCGAAGAGGTGCCGTTTTGGAGGCAACGGCTGTCGGCACCTGGCACGTTGGCGCCTTGCAGGCAAGCCATGAGTCGGTCGGAAAGCGGACCGGTTGCAGCCAAGAACCTGGCTTCCATGCTGTCCAGGATTTCAGGGCCAAGGAGTATGTTTCCTTGAATGGCATAATTGGCGCCCAATCGGTGTCCTTTCCAATCCAGACAACCATTGCCCGTCAAAGCGGCCGAACGCGGATGGCCTTGTGGGTCAAAATCGACCACGCCATATTGCCGGTTTACCCAAGCAAAACCACCTTGTGCGTCGTTGGCTTTTAACCATGCGATGACTTCTGTGGGCGACAACCCTTCTTCCATCCGCAAACGTGCATTGGCTTGGTTGGTAGCATGCAAGAAGGATTGGGTATGGATAGCGCCTCGTCCCGGAAGGATATCACTGATAATGATGGCCCCATTGCTGCCTGGGAATTGGATATTATCCAGACAGCTCGCACCCGCACTCCCAATCTCGCCGGTGATGGTATCTACTGCTACGATTGAAAATGTATCCTGCGAAAAAGCCTTTGAAAGCAGGACAAAAAGGGCAAAAAGGGTGGCGAGCTGTTTCATGCAAATCTTTATGTTAAGAAACGTTTGAATTATAAATGGTGAGGGTCAACTCAAATTCAATTTAAAATTGAAGAGGGTGCCTTTCCAGTACATCAAATATTTTTGCCGTCAAGATTTATTTGGCGGATTGTATTCACAGGGCGACTTTGAAGTCTCCCGGTGAATACAATCCGTCAACCCAATAAAACTTGGAAAAAATCAAAGATTCAGCAAAAAGCCGATGGTAAAGTTCGCATCCCAGTCAAACACGAATTGCTTACAGTCGGTGGCTTCTGCAATGGCCCCATAAATATTGAGACCGGCTTCCTGTTTTGCGCCATCGGCTTTATAATCGGCCGGGGCTTTCAGCACTGTGTAGCGTTCTTTGCCATTGCGGATTTGCTTCGCAAGTTCGTAAGGAACCCCGCCGATGATGAAGCAGGTGCTGCGCAAATTGGAAGGCACCTGGGCTGCTTTCCCCTTAACTTCCTGAAAAACGGCACCGGCACTGAGGTTGTTTTGGTAATACTTCGCCCCGGGGGCCTCCAATGCGCCATTGGGCAGCCAGGAGATTTTGGTGTTGCCAGAGCCAATGTCCACCACAAAAGCACGGCTTTGGAAGGCAGGCGGCAGTGCGGAACGAAGTGCCAGTTTGGCCTCCTGTTCGGGCGTTACCACATTCACTACATAGCCCATTGTTTTAAGGGCAGTATTGATTTTAGGCATAATTGCCTCTTTTTGAGCCCCACTGCTCACCACAAAGTGGATATCACGAGCACCCACGCCGAAAGAGAGGATTTCAGCGATGTAATTTTTGAGGGTCGCTTTGACGTCCTCATCGGTAGCAAGCCCCTCTTTTACGAGGCTGACCCCAAATATGGCTTTTTCGAGCTTCCAGTTTTTCTGGGCGTCGATTTTAGCGATGAAATAGTTGAAACCCGTGGCACCCAATTCCACCACACCTTTCAACCTTCCGCCATTGGGCGCAGGTGCGGTATAATTGAAGGGGGCAGGGGTGAACGAGCCAGAAGATTTCCCCCAAGAACTGGAAGAAGTGGGGGCCGTAGCATTGTCGCCCGAAGTGCCCGAAGTAGTTGGCTGTTCGGTTTGGCTGCTGCTGTCGTTGCCTGAAAAGCCCAGGTTGGGCAGGAATTTTCTGACGGCAAAAAACACCCCAATGACTATGGCGAGGGTGATGAGCAATCGGGAAAAGGTGGTTAGTCTTGGCATAGTTTGTTATTGTTTGTTACTGGTTACTGGTTATTGGTTGCTGGTTGCTGGTTTTGAGGGCCGAATGTCAGGCCCATTGAAGCTTGACAAGGCTTTTTTTTCTGCGAAAGATACGTTTTGAACGACTTCCATGCTAATTATCGAGGCCGTAGGTGATGCCAGTTTGCCGAAAGAATGCTCGGAGAAAATCGTACTTGCCTTCGCAGAAATTGCCCAGTTTGTATTGCTTTGGAAAAGTGAGGACATAGCGACACGCCAAGCAAACCTCAAAATAGGCAAAGGGCTCTGTATCCACGTCTTTTTTAAAAAATAAAATGGCGTGACGAGGCTCATAACACGCTACATCAGCTCTTGAAATAATTCCATTCTCAGCACGTCCGTAATCAAAGTTGAAAAAAATATTGGTCAAACTATCGATTTGCACCGGATTGAGTAAGCGTATTTCCTTTAGCTGGGTTCTGTCAATTTTACCACCTTTTTTAGGGACACTTCCCCTTGGTTCTTTAATTAGGACCGAATCAAGCATTACTTCCATTTCATCATCAAAAGAGACCAGTTCGATTTTTCTGGCATTCCGAAATGGCCTAAACCGCAAACGTTCTTCCAACGAGTAATCACTATATTGGTCACATTCTGAATTATTTACGGTAATTTCCAGCATGGGCGGCGGAAGAGGAGGCCCTTGGCGCTTACTTAGGCCACAACCATACACTAATACGATTGCAAATAGAAAAATCAGTAAGCGCATAGTCGAAACCGTTTAGTACTCAAAGTAATCCACTGCCTTCCAACTTTAGACCAACTCAACTCTTAGATCCCGCAATCTCCACCTCTTTCCGCTCAATTGGCGGCACATTCTTCACCACCATGTGCATCGTATTGCGGATTCGCTCCTCAAAGAGCACGATTTTCCCCTTTTTCAAGTTGGCAATGGTCTCTTCCGTGTAGTGCCGGATGGTAATCAGTTCGAGCCCTTGTTCGGTTTTGACCTTGAATTCGTCCGAAACGTCTTTGCTGAATTTTTCGATGCGGTCTGGAACGTTCGGCACACAAATCGTGAACGACACAGCGGTGTTCTGCATCATGTTCACAAATATCCGCAAATCGGCCGCTTTGGCAAAAAGCCGGGCCATATGGTGTTCTGCTACAAACGAATAATCGAGCGTGCTGATGTGCAGCAAAGCTTGGTTTTTCTCCACCACCACAATAGGAGGATAGTTTTCCTCGGTGTCGCTGCTGATTTCGGTGCCGGGCGCGGTGGGGTCGAGGAATGACTTGACGAAGAACGGGATGTTCTTGTTTTGCAGCGGTTTGATGGTTTTGGGGTGGATGACCTGTGCCCCGTAGTAGGTCATTTCAATGGCCTCGCGGTAGCTCAGGCGGTCGAGTTTGATGGTATTGTCGAACATGCGCGGGTCGGCGTTCAACACACCCGGCACGTCCTTCCATATTGTCATCGCCGTGGCGTCCAGACAATGTGAAAAAATCGCCGCCGAATAGTCGGAGCCCTCACGCCCCAAGGTGGTGGTGAAGTTTTCGGAGGTGCTGCCGATAAACCCTTGGGTGAGCACAAAACCACCCTGTGCGAGCATGGGGGCTACTACTTTCTGGGCATTGGCCTTTGTTTTGTCCCAAATGACCCAACCTTCCCGGTAGGTATTATCGGTCGCCACCACATCACGGGCATCCAGCCATTGGGTTTTGAGGCCGATTTTGTTGAGGTAGGCGGTTACGATTTTGGACGACACGAGTTCGCCCATGCACACAATTTGATCGTACATGTAATCGTAGTTTTCGGAGGGTTTTTCCTCCAGCACCCATTCGCCTTCCACAAAAGTGTCGTTCACGGTGGTGAACACCTCGTCGCCGGGCTCAAAAAGTTCGCCCATCATGGCCAAGTGTTGCGCTTTGAAGGCGTCGTAAAGGTTTTGTGCCTCCCCTGTCTGTTTGGCGTGTGCCGCCACCACTGCTTCCAAAGCGTTGGTTGTCTTTCCCATCGCAGAGACGATGATGACAAGTGATTGATCCTGATACCGTTGTATAATGGACGCCACGTTTTTTACGCCCGCTGCATCTTTGATGCTCGCGCCACCAAATTTGAAAACCTGCATGTTAGAGTGTTGACTGTTGAGTGTTGACCGTTGGCCGTTGACTAATGGCGGATTTGCTGACATGCGCAAATTACCCTAGCCAAAATCGGCCAGCAAAGGTAGCAGGAACAAATAAATCGGAAAGACAAGAAACCAGAAGTACGATACCAAAAGTCAACAATCAATGGTCAACCATCATTCCACCGGAGGCAACACAATCTCCACACTATCCGGTGGGGGCATCATATCCAGCTTGCGAGGATATTCCAGGCCGCGTTCCTTATCAGGGCGGGCTTTAAGATGCAGGGAAGAAACGGCAGGATGGTTTTTGCGGAAACTGCCCATCGAAAGGGTAAAAATCAGGGCAATGACCGACCATCCCATCCAATCCGGTGGGCGAAAGGGGGTAGGTGGCTTGAATTCAAATTGCGTTGGGTTGTCGCCGAGATAAGGAAGGCTGGTTTTGGAAGCTGGTTGAATGGAATTTTCCTGGGTGCTTGGATGGTTTTGGTAAAACCGGGCCTCATTGAGCCGGTGCTGTATTATTTTCACTTGTGCGGCAATCTGTTCCGCAATCATCAAGTACCCATCTTCGATTCTGGGGAATTTATCAATCGGAACACCGTCCGTCAGTGGTTCGAATTGGGCCAACCTAGACTCTTCTTTCCAGCGCGACGAACTCAATAAAACAGGCAAAACCAAGGGGGCCAAGTCTTCCCATTCACAGTCAATCCGACGGCTGACAGCCAGTACAACATCATCCTCTACCTGCTTGTTTTTCAAGGACTTGTAACTGGTCAAAAACAAATAGATATGGGCGTTTTCACGTCTGGACTTAAGGGTATCAGCGTATAAAACACGGGGGTCGACGGGCCGATACCAAGGCAGGAGCAAACGCCAGGAAAGCGGCAGCTCTTCTGGTTTTTTAGGCGGGTCGTAATGCCAAACGTTCACCTCATCGCGCATCGGGTAGAGCCACTCCAGAAGTCGCTCGGCCGAGGCCTTGTCCTCCGGGGCATGTGAAATGAAAATATTGACTTTTACGGATGTCATGATTTGGGGATCTGTTTACCCGCCGAAGTCTTAACAAAGGCGGGTTGATTTGGGGAAACTTAAAACCAGCACAAAACAAAAGGATTTTTTTAGCATTGCCAAATAGTAAATGGATGCATTACACAAACGAACGGCAGTATTTCCGAGATATTCCGGCGTTCGTCGCTTTTTTATGGACGCTTGAAGTGAAAGCCTGCTTTTTCGCCCCTGAATTTTTCAAACCCGGTTTTGGGCAAATACGCTACGTTTGTCCACCCATAAACCAAACCCAAATCACCAATTCAACAAATCACCAACTCAACAAATAAACCCGCCTTCGCCATGGCTTCGGCGGCTAAACAATCCATACAATGACCACCACACAATCACTCTTTGCCTCAGAAGGCATCGATACCCGCAGCCTAGAATTCATCGCACAAGCCATCGAGAAGAACAACCTTCCCGGTTTCGACTATTTTGAATTCAAACGGGCCGTATCCCAACTGGCCGAGATGAAACTTGACGAAGCCACCGCCCACAAAAGCGCATTCACGACTGCTGCCACGCTCGGCATCACCAAGGAAAAGCTCATCGAAACAGCCGGATACTACCGCAATGTGGTGGAAAAGGAAAAGGAACACTTTGCGCAAGCCCTTGAAAATCAAAACACTACAAAAGTCGCAGCCCGCCAACAAGAAGTAGGCAGGCTACGCGACCAAATCGAGCGCCACAAAATCGAAATCGCTCGCTTGCAAGACGAGATTGCCGGCTACCTCAACCAGGCCGATGCCGCCGAAGCCGCAATGAAATCGGAAAGCGAAAAGCTGGAAAAGTCGAAAACGGCTTTTGAAAAGGCGCACCAGGCGGTACTTATGGCCATTGACCGGGATGTGGAGAACATGCACAAGCATCTTTGAAATAAAAACAGGAGAAAATTGAGGCTGTCTTAAAAGCCCACCGATATTTGTGAAAGCCTCGCTGCGGGGTTGGGTTCCGACCACACCCCGCCGCCATTGGCCGTCTGAAAAATCCGGTTGGCATCACCTATGCCCCAAGCAGACAAGTCGTCAACTCCGGCAATTTGAACCAAGCCTGCACCGGTGTTAGGCTCTGACCAACTGAGCCCGTCATTGGTTTTGAAAACCCGGTTGTTCGCGCCAATGCCCCAGGCCCCATCCACACCCCACGCCGAAATTTTTGTAAGTCGTGCGCTAGTGTTTGGCTGAATCCAAGTGAGGCCATCAAACTTTAGAACACGGCCATCGTCTGTCACTGCCCAAACATTATTCCAGTTGCCCGCCGAAATTTCTTTTATCCCAGTACCAGGAAACACCTCAAACCAACCATTCCCACCATCGGTCGTACGGAAAACCCGCCCTTGGGCGCCAATGCCCCAGGCATCTACTCCATTTAGGTTGGAAATTTGGACCAAACTGGCAGCAGGGTTTGGTTCTTCCCAGGCATTACCATTCCATTTAAAAACACGTCCGTTGGCCCCAAGCCCCATCACAGTCCCCCCACCCTGACGCCCAACGGAGATTTGCGTGAGACGGGCTGCGGGGTTTGGCTCCGTCCAGGCATTGCCATCCCAATGAAAAACCCTGCCCTCAGCCCCAATCCCCCAAATTTCCGGGATTGCCTGAACAATTGGAGGAATGACCGAATCTTCTTTTTTGCAAGCAGTAAAAAAACTGAATGCGATGAAGGCACATGCTGCAAAACAGATTGCTTTGGAATTTTTCATAGTTTGAGTTTTAAGTGAAAGAAAATTGGGCCTAATGGTTTATTTTTCTGCCCTAATATCCTTATCGAATCATGAAGAAAAACCTTACCTCGGTGCCATTGGGAATTTGAAAAAAATTTCCCCCGAATAATTTCCCCCAACACCCTACTTTGGCGGCCATAAAATTTTGTTGCCGTGAAGCCTACCGACATTAAAGACCCGGAATACTTCCACAAAGTAGTGGATTGCCAGTACGCCTGCCCTGCACACACCCCTGTGCCGGAATACATTCGACTCATCGCCGCCGAACGATATACCGAGGCCTATATGATCAACTGGGAATCCAACGTGTTCCCAGGGGTGCTCGGGCGCACCTGCGATCGGCCTTGCGAACCCGCTTGTCGCCGTGGGCGCGTGGAGGAAGAACCCGTGGCTATTTGCCGACTCAAGCGCGTTGCTGCCGATTTCAAAGGAGACGTGAAAGCACTGATGCCCAAAGGCCCTTTCCCGAAAAACGGGAAAAAAGTGGCACTCATAGGCGGCGGACCTGCTTCCCTAACCGTGGCGCGCGACCTGGCTCCGCTGGGTTACGAAATCCACCTTTTTGACGAACAGCCGGCTGGCGGCGGCATGATGCGCAGCCAAATCCCCTCATTCCGACTCCCGGAAAGTGTTCTGGATGAAGAGGTTGGGTATATTTTGGATTTGGGAATCCACACCCAGTTTCATCACTATGTGTCCAGCATGAAGGAGATGTTGGGCAAAGGATACGATGCCATTTTTGTTGGAACCGGCGCCCCCCGAGGGCGTGACCTGAATGATTTGCCTGGGCGAAAAGAAGCAGGAGCCAACATCCAAATCGGCATTGAATTTTTGGCCAATGTGGCGTTTGAGCATACCACTAAAATCGGCAAAAAAGTCATCGTGCTAGGTGGGGGCAATACTGCCATGGACTGCTGCCGTACCTCCCTGCGCCTTGGCGGCGATGAGGTTAAAGTGGTGGTGCGCAGTCCAAAAACAGAAATGAAAGCCTCTCCCTGGGAAATTGAGGACGCCGAACACGAAGGCATCCCAATCTACGAAAACCACGTCCCGAAAGAATTTGTGGTTGAAAACGGCAAACTGGTTGGGATGAAATTCGAAAAGGTAAAGGCCGTGTACGATGAAAACGGCAAACGAAGCCTAGTTTCCACTGGCGAGCCCGATGTGTTCATCGAAGCGGACGACGTGCTGATTGCAGTGGGCCAGGAAAATGCGTTCCCTTGGGTGGAACGCGACCTGGGCATTGCATTTGACAAATGGGAAATTCCGGTTTTGGATAAAAAAACCTTCCAATCCAGCCTTCCCAACGTCTTTTTTGGCGGGGATGCGGCCATGGGGCCCAAAAACGTCATCACCGCAGTAGCGCAAGGCCATACCGCAGCGGTTTCCATAGACTTATACCTCTCTGGCAAGGACCTTCAAGACCGACCTTCGCCATTCACTAACCTCATCCACCAAAAGATGGGCATCCACGAATGGATGTACGACAGTGCCGTGGCCCCTGACCTGCGCTTCAAAGTCCCTCATGCCGAAAAAGCCAAGTCCTTGAAAGACCGGCTCATGGAGGTGGAATTGGGCTTTAATGTAGAAACTGCGTTCAAAGAAGCAGAGCGCTGCCTCAACTGTGACGTTCAAACCGTTTTTGCTACCGATCGCTGTATCGAGTGCGACGCCTGTGTGGACATTTGCCCAACGGCTTGTATCACTTTTACGGAAAATGGGGAAGAAGAAGACCTGCGCACCCGACTCTCTGCACCCGCCAATGTACTTTCGCAAGACCTCTATGTTTCGGACGAACTCAAGACCAAGCGGGTCATGATCAAAGACGAAAACGTGTGCCTACACTGCGGACTTTGCGCAGAACGCTGCCCAACAGCGGCTTGGGACATGCAGAAATACCTGTACAATACAGCCAAAGCGGGTGGTAAGGTGTATGCGTGAATGTCCAACCTGCCTGCCGGCAGGCAGGTTGGACATTCCTATCCGCATTTGGCTTCCATTCATCGAAAATCAAGAGCACTACCACAGTTAGTCCGTTGTTTCGCATGGCAAAAACGAATTAAGCTATGCTACGAAACACCTTACAATCCTTTGCCCTCGCCATTCAGAACATCCGGGGCAACCTCTTCCACACCCTGCTTTCCGTCTTGGGTATCGTCATCGGGGTGGCAGCATTGGTCGCCACGTTCTCACTGATCGATGGCTTGGAAAAGTTCGCCCGCGACCAAATCGCCACCCAAACCAGCGTCAATGCCATTGTGGTGGAAACCGAAACCGACAAGATGATCAACAATCTTTCGGTGCGCAAGGATACTTTCCAAATCATTGATTATGAGCGCTATGCAAAGTTTCGGGCAAAAGCTCCGCTCGTTACACGCGCCAGTCTTCACAATAGCTTTAATCGGGAAATCCAAGTGACAGGGCGAGATTCTGCCATGGGCGCTATGATTCAGTGCATTGCGGAGCGCCCTCCCAGCGATACCATCCTGACGCACGGTCAATTGTTCACGCCCACAGCATTCAGTGGGCGCGAACCCATTGCCGTGGTGAACACCCATTTTGCCAAGCTGGTTGCTGGTAAGGACAGCCTGAACACCGTGCTTGGAAAAAACATCTCCGTGCTTGGGCACAGTTTGCGCATCGTGGGCATCATCAAGGACAAGCGGAACGAAGTGCCCCCCACGGCATTCATGCCCATCTCCTTGCTATCAAAAGCGGATTTGTACAAATCGCCGCCTTCCCTGTTGTTTGAAGTGGCCAAAACAGAAGAGGTTCCGGTGCTTAAAACTCAAATTGAAACCTGGTTGAAACAGGAATACGGAGAGCAAAACAAAGATTTTTCCATCCACAGCCAGGACTTTTGGATTGACCAAACGGCGCAGGGATTTTTGATTTTCCGGATTATCATGGGCATGATCATTGGGCTTTCCGTCGTGGTAGGTGGAGTGGGCGTTATGAACGTGCTGTTGATTTCCGTAAACGAACGCACCGCTGAGATAGGGCTTCGCAAGGCAGTAGGCGCCAAAAAGGGCGATATCCGTCGGCTGTTCCTGGCCGAATCCATCACCGTTTCAGCTTTTGGGAGCCTGGTAGGATTGTTGCTGGGAGCCGGTTTTGCCATGGCGGCCATCCCAATCATTCGCTTTTTTGCGGATGTTCCATTCTCCGCGGTATTGACGTGGAACACCTTTTTCATTATTGCCACCGTGGCAGTAATCATTGGGATTATTTTTGGAACCTACCCAGCGATTAAAGCGGCTAAATTGGACCCGGTGGAGGCTTTGCGGCGGGAGTGACCTTCCTCTATGTATTAATCCCTAAAACTAGAATACCGGAAAACCGGAAAATATAAAACCAAGCGTGAATTGATTTCTGATATGGCGCGAATTTAGCCCTGTATCAAAAACCCCTTACCTTGATTTTATATTTTCCAGTTCCCCGGCTTTCCTGATTTGCAGGCCAAGTCACAACTATGGTCCTGCATTAAAATTAGAAGCTATAGCGCAGGCCCAATTGCATTTGCCAACGACTCAGCAAACTAAAATCCTGCACAAAAGAATCCTTGATATTGGTATCGAATGAATAGGTAGGTACTCCCCCTGCATCTACTCCAACAACTCCCAAAGGTTGCGTGGTAGTCGGAATTTGGCGTACTCCCCAACTATCATTGATCAGGTTTCCAACATTCAAAATGTCCACGGTGAACTGAATGGTGTTCATTTTGGAGCCGGCCTTATGGTTCAAATCTTGGGCAATACGGATGTCCCAGTTGTTGAACCAAGGGCTTAAGATACCATATTTCTCCACCACTTCACCCCGGCGACTGCTCATGTAATCATCCTGGGCGATGAATTTCTTAAGTCCCTCGCGTTGGGCAGCTGCATCCCCAACAAAAACCATCTGATCGATTTGCGCATCGGTAGGGATGTACATCAGGTCATTGTTGCCAGACCCATCGTTGTTCAGGTTTCCTGAATAGGTGTACGAGAACCTCCCGCCTTGTGCATATTGGAAAAACAAACCGATGGTGGTACCAAAACGGTTTTTCTCGGCACCGCCATAACTGAATTTTTTAGAGAACGAACCCACCACGCGATGTTTGTATCCATAGATAGAAGGCGCTGCAACGGCTTGATTCACATTGCCATAAGCGGGGTTGCGGTCGTAAGCATCCGATGAAATTTCTGCTTCAATGGAAGAGGCATCTTGACTATCAAGGTAGTTGTAACCAAGACTGCCGTACATTCCATTACTCCAAGTGCGCTGAAGCTGTAGAGTAATATTGGTGGAATAGCCAACGTCTGTATTGGTAAACACGAACGCATCAGTATTGCCTCCAAACAGGTTTTTGGCGCGGTCAGCATCGGTATAGATTGGACGGCTATCGCCAGGGGCGCTGAGTCGACCTGTGGGAAGATTGAGGCCATAATTGCGTACCATCATCCCGTTTATATCTTTGGTGTAAATAAAATCAGCTGAAGCCACCCATCCATCGCCGAATTTCTTATCCACGCCTAGGTTGTTGCGCCAAACTTGCGGGAATTTGAAATCAGGGCTTGTTACACAGTAAAAGAAAAAGTTGGGGTTTGCCACTTGGTTGCTTATCCAAACGAATGGAATTCGACCGCTAAACAACCCTGAACCGCCACGCACTTGAAGGGAACGATCTCCTTTCACGTCCCAGTTGATTCCGATACGCGGGTTGAAAAGCGGTTTAGCGTCAGGCAATTTGGTATGGTCAAATTTGACCCCTTGGCCATTTTCATCATAATATTGAATTTCCGGCTGATAGCAACAGCCCGGGGCAGTGAGCGGCTCAAGTTTTTCCTCGATTTTCTCTTTTGTGTTCAAATAAGTTGGCTTGTCCATGCGCAAACCAAGCGTCAAAGTAAGCCGATCGAACAGTGAAACCTCATCTTGGACATAGGCACTGATTTGGCCTACATTTGTATAAGACCAGTTCCATTTGTTGAGGGGGTCCTGATTGTTGGCATTGTAAGTTGCTTGAGCGGCATCAAATTGTTGTTTCACAAATCCGGTGCTCACAGAATCTAAAAACTCTTGTACGCTTAGAAAATCACGGCCACCACCACCCGGCAATGGCACAATTCCAAACACCCCCGGATAAGCGCCCAAATTGAACGCATTGTCAAAATTGAACTGTTCATAAGCCGCTCCAATCGTCAAGGTGTGGTTATCGAGATACAGGTTCAGGTTATCATTCACCTGTAAAACATCCTGGTTGAGGTTGTTGTAAATCGAAAAAGGCTCGTGACCAGCAACAATATAGCGGGTACCATCCTTCAAGATTTGGATGGTGGGGGCAGGAGTACTGAATGGATCGCGTGCATCTCGGAAAGAGGAGTATCCCAATTGAAATTTGTTGGATGCCATACTGCCAAAATTCGACTTCAACTCGCCGATAACCTGATTCAATTTATTATTGATCTGGTAGCCAGCATTTTGGAATTGCAAAGTAGTAAAGTCTGGCCCACGACGACCAATCGCAGAAGGGTGGGCTGGTTTTTGCTTCGAGGCATCCAAAAAAGTATAGGTCAGACTGAATTTATGGTCATTGTTGATATTCCAATCCAATTTGGCCAGGCCTTTGAGATTGGGAGCATCCAACGTGAAGTTTTCGTAAGGTCCGGGGTCATATCCAAGCCCTTTCAAGGCATTGGAAACCGCTTCTAAGTCGCTGGCCAAAACGCGTGAAACCCCCGCTCCATCCACTCCACGATTGGCGACGAATGCCGAACCCAGGTCGCTGCGGCGTTCGGTTTCTGCATTGACGAAGAAGAATAGTTTATTCTTGATAATTGGCCCACCGAGGCTAAATCCAGTTTGAAACTGCGTCAAATCCCCTTTGGGGGCGTCCTGTCCATCTACTTTAGAGCCAATAAAATCTTGGTTGCGGTAGAACCCGAACACAGAGCCGCTAAATGTATTGGTGCCTGATTTGGTTACTGCATTGATGGCCGCACCTGTAAAACCACTTTGTGTTACATCATAGGGTGCATACGCTACCTGGATTTGGTCGATGGCATCCAACGATACCGGTTGTGCGTCTGCCTGCCCGCCCGGTGTGGCGGCATCTAGGCCAAACGGGTTATTAAAAATGGCACCATCGAGCGAAAAATTATTGAATTGGTCGTTCCGGCCCGCAAAGGAATTCCCGTCGCCTGCCATCGGACTTAGACGTGTGTAGTCTGCTGCCGAGCGGCTGATGGTAGGTAGGTTCGAGATTTGCAGCCGACTGATGTTGGTAGATGCACCCGTACGCTCTGAATTGAGTACTGGGTCGCTCGTAGCAGTCACCACCACCTCACCTAAGGTGGTTGAACTTGATTTGAGCGTAACATTAAGTGGTAATTTTTGGCCTACAGAAAGCATAAGCCCCTCTGTTTTTTTACCCTCGTAACCCGTGTAGGTGGTAGAAACGGTGTAAGGCCCGCCAACCCGAAGGTTAGCCATTGTAAAACGGCCATCCCCCCGGGTGATAGCACCATAACTGGTGCCAGAAGGCGTGTGGGTAGCCACTACCGTGACCCCTACTAAACTTTCACCACCATCATCCGTGACTTGACCGGTGATGGTTGCACCCGTGACTTGGGCGAAAAGTGTGTGCGAGGACAGTACTACGACCGCCAACGCGCCGAGTAATTGTTTGAGCATAACAGTAATTAGGTTTTGTAAATAGATGCTTCATACTACCAGGAAGAATTCCTGATTTCCAGCAAAGAAAGACAATGTAAATTTATTGTAAAGAAATATGGTCGTTGGGCAGTAAAACTTAACATTGGGTTCTTTCCCAAAAGTTAAATCGTCAATCCCCCGAAAATAAGATTTTCGCTTCTTCGTCTTTCTCCCCGCACAACAAAAAAATCTGCGATGGCTCTTCGCCTCTTTCGGGTAATCTTACTTGTTTTTTTCCTCCCTGCTTTTGCCCTTCATGGGCAAGACCTGAGGGTGGACAAAACTTTTTTTCAAAAGAAAAAAACAGAATACAACGGATGGCTGCGTCAAAACCAGCTTGGGCATATCCTTCGAGCCGATAGTGTGTCGGTAACCGCAAAAAAAGCAACCCTATTTTTGCGACCCACGTTCAACGGCAAACGCACCTGCGATTCGTTGCAGTGCGCCTGGCAAAGCCTCGAACGTGCCAATCGACTGGTCAATGGACAGCATTTTCACGAAAGGCTGTTGCACAAATGGGCCTTTTTGGCCGAAATACATGAGGATCAGGCAGAAGTGGTGGTGAGGTGTCACGACCCGGCGCATTTTATGGCCAAAACCTATAGCCGCAACGGACGGATTCCGGTGGAAGAACGCAATATTCGATCCGGC
>JALHPW010000044.1 GCA_022842255.1 Saprospiraceae bacterium
GCCTAACTCAGGTTTTGCCAAGAACATTTGTACGGCAAAAGCGCCACCTATGATCAGCACCAAGCCCAGAATAAAGGCTTCTAATTTTCGAATCCCCAACTGCATGAGGAACAAGAGCAAAAATGCGTCGAGTACACTGATGGCAATGCCCCAGGTAAGTGGCAGGCCAAAAAGCAATTGCAAGCCAATAGCCATACCAACCACTTCGGCCAAATCTGTGGCTGCGATGGCGATTTCTGCCAGTATGTAATTGAAAATATTGGCGGCCGGATGGTAAAGTTCACGGCTGGCCTGGGCCAAATCACGTTGCGCAACCACCCCCAATCGGGCGCACATGCTTTGCAACAAAAGCGCGATGAGGTTCGACATGAGCAGCACCCACAATAGCGAATATCCAAAACGGCTACCACCGGCCAGGTCTGTTGCCCAGTTTCCGGGGTCCATGTAGCCCACGCTGACCAGATACGCGGGGCCCATAAAGGCAAAGAGCCGTTTGAAAAAATTGCCCTTCACGTTGGTTTCTACGGTGCTGTTTACTTCCGAAAGGGAGCTACTGCTGTTCCTTTCAAAGTTCTGAGGGGGCGGGATTGTTTGCTTGTTTTCCATGCTATCCATTGATTTTCAATTGATTAAACTACATTATCCGAACAAACAAATTTTGACAAACCTTTTCACTCAATATAGATTCTCCGGCACCAATGCTGACTTTGGTGGATTGGTCGTATGGGGTACGCTCAATTAGTATGATTTCTACACCGAGTCCGATACCGAGTTCGTCAAGGTACTGAAGAAAAGCGGAAGAATGGTCGTCTACCCCTGTCACTACGCCACGTTGTCCGGGCGCCAGGGTAGCCAACCGGGCCTGTGGGCGACGTATCCAACGCCCTTGGGCATCCGGAATGGGGTCGCCATGCGGGTCGAAACGGGGATGGCCAAGAAATTCGTCGAGACGTTCGGTAAGGTGTTCGCCTTGTACATGTTCGAGTTGTTCGGCAAAATCATGTACCTCGTCCCAGGCAAACCCAAGTTTATCCACTAGGAATACCTCCCAGAGCCTGTGTTTGCGGATGAGTGCGGTGGCCAATTGGCTACCGGCTTCGGTGAGTGTGACCCCGCGGTATTTTTCGTAGGCTACCAACTGCTTGTCGCTCAATCGTTTGAGCATGTCGGTAGCCGAGGCGGCAGAGGTTCCCATGGCGGCCGCCAGCGCGTTGGTGAGCACTGGGCCGGGTTCCTTTTCGGCGACCTTAAAAATGGCTTTGAGGTAGTTTTCCTCTGCGGAGGTTGTTAGGATGGTGTTCATGCTTGAATTACGGTACACGGTTTACGGTACACGGTTTGCGGTTTGCGGTTTGCGGTTTGCGGTTTGCGGTGCACGGTTTATGGTGCACGGTTTCGGCAAAGGTATATTTTATTTTTAGACTAGACTAAAAATATTTTATATTTTAACAAAAATCTCTTTGTGCTTCAAAAACTACAAGTCGCACCAACTATACAACTATCCATCCAATTGCGATGTTGGGGAGGTTAAAACAAGGATAGATTTGTCCTTCTTTTTAAAATCTAACTATGATACTCTCCCCTGCTCGCCGTGTCCGCAAAGCCTATTGGACCGCTATTGTTGTCTATTTTAGTTATTTCTGGTTGTCTTTCAGGCGTCGATTTATGGGTCGGCGGTGGTATGAGCGGCGGATAAATGCGCTGCATATTCGCAACGCAGAGCGGGTAAAAACGGCCATTCTTGAATTGGAGGGGCTTTTTATCAAAATGGGACAGTTGCTTTCCGTGATGTCCAACTTTTTGCCGGAAGAATTTCAGCGACCCTTGGAGGCTTTGCAGGACCGTTTGCCTGCGCGGCCGTATTCAGAAGTCCGGCAGCGTATCGTGGAGGAATTTGGCAAACCGCCGGAAGCACTGTTTAGCCGATTTGAAGAAACGCCCATTGCCACGGCTTCCATTGGGCAGGCGCACCGTGCCGCTTTACTTGATGGCACGGAGGTAGTGGTAAAAGTGCAACACTTTGGTATTGAGACGATTGCGCAGGTTGATTTGAATATCATCCAACGATTGATCCGCATTTATACCTGGATTGTGGACATCCGGGGCATGGAATACCTCTACAGCCAAATCCGCCAGATGATTGAGGAGGAAATGGATTTTGCCAATGAAATCCGGGTCATGGAGATTATCCGAAAGAACCTTGTGGACGAGCCGGAAGTGACCATCCCAGAGGTATTCGCCGCCTATTCCACGGGGCGGGTAATGACTACCCGCTTTTGCTTGGGAGCGAAAATTTCCGATTTGAGCCAGTTGGACGCCTGGAATGTTGACCGTCGTGCTTTGGCGGCGAGGCTCCTTCGGGTATGGTGTAGAATGGTCTTCAAAGATGGTTTTTACCACGCAGACCCGCATCCGGGCAATATTTTGGTCAGCGAAAACGGTCACCTAACACTCCTCGATTTTGGGGCAACGGCGCATTTGTCGGCGCAAATCCGCCAGGGCATTACGCAACTGATTGAAGCGACCGTTAAAAACGATACGGAAGGCATGATAGAGGCTTGCCGCACGATGGGATTTTTGGCCGACGGTGCGGATGCCGAGCGTATGGCCAAAAAGATGATTGCGGCGCTGCGCAATTTTTTGCAAAACGAAATTGAATTTGAGGGACTGGATTTTCGGAACATACAGGTCAACCCATTCAACAACAGCCTGACGAATTTGATCCAAGAGATTGGTTTTAAAGGCATTGCGGGCACGGTGCAGGTACCCAAGGATTATGTGCTGCTCAACCGGACCATCACGCTCCTCCTGGGCATTTCCAATACCCTCGACCCGGCGTACAACCCGCTTGACACGGTGCGGCCCTTTGCCCAACAATACCTGCTGCAAGACAAAGGTGGCCCGCTCGGCTACGTACGCGAGCTGCTCAAAGGCACCTTAACGAATGTGTTGGCCCTGCCTGACGAACTGCAAAAGACCTTGCGCAAGGTTCGCTCGGGCGAGCTCGAAGTGCGCACACCCGACCTGGAAATTGGCGCCAAAAAGCTTACCCAAGCCATTCGACAGCTCATTTTTGCGGTCTTGGCCATTGGTTTGGCGTTTTTTAGTCTGCGGATGTGGGAAATGGGTTGGGAGACAGAAAGTCGCTGGGGATTTGGGGTTGCCGCGGCGTTGGCGCTTGTGGCGATTTGGCGACGGCGGATATAGGGGTGCATTAAAGAAACACCCCCGCCAGTAATACTACCGACGGGGGATAGGGTGCTAATCACGATTTCCAATAAGATTGGTAGGGTACACAGGGTGAAATCAATTTCGGGCAGTAGTCAGGCTGTCATGCCGGGACCGCGATTGGGCAAGGTTTTCATTTTTCTTGGCGGGTGTTTTCGTCAAGGCATCCAGTACGATGAAGCGTGCGTTTCCTCGAACGTCCACCCGGGCTTGGGGGGCGTATTCAATGTTGGCAACCTCTACAAGCCCCTTGTCTATCAATGGATAGCAGAAGGTGCTGGTGGAAACATCCGGAATGAACACATTGGAAAACTCATTCGGTACGCGGCCCTCCTTCCAGTTGGTCGGGCAATTCCAGTCGCGCGGCCTGCCTGTTTGGCCACCTTTCCAAGTTGCGATTCGTTGGGCTTCTGCACTCAGGTTGACCAAAAAGAACAGGGCGATGATTGCGAGTGACTTTTTCATATAGTTCGTATTTATTGCTTTTGAATTGATAGGACAAAGGTCGGGGGGCGACCCACCCTGGGTAAGCGCATAAATACGGGTAAGGAAAAATCAGGGGTTTTTACGGGTTTTTGGTACCCAATAAAAAACCCCTGCCGGTACCTTGCCGACAGGGGTAGCCTAAAATTGCTAAACAATTTTAAGAAGGCTGTTCGGATCTTATTTCGCACAAACGCTGTGCATAGGTGCGAAACAGTCCGATTAATATTGGGTGAGTGGAATCTTAGGGCGACTCAATTTCGAGCCACAACCAGGTGCTCAGTCCGGCTCCTTGATTGGGCGACCCCTTCATTCCGACTGGTGGCAACATCCAGCAAAATGACACGCGCATTTCCCCTTGTATCCAACCGGGCGTTCGGCGCGCACTGAAGGCTAAATATTTCTACAACCCCATCTTCAATGACGGGATATGCCCAGGTGCTGGTGGAAACATCCGGGATGACCACGTTTGAAAATTCATTGGGCACACGTCCTTCCTTCCAGTTGGTAGGGCAAGTCCAGTCAGTGGGTTTTCCTGGTGTGCCGCCTTTCCAGGTGGCAGTTTTTTGTGCCTTGACCGTAACACAAATCAAACAAAGCAGGGCGAAAATTGCAAATACCTTTTTCATATTGAACAAGTTTTATTGGTTCAGGATAAATAATATGACAAAGGTCCGTCAATCTGCCAAGCAACGTAAGGGTAGAATACCCGGGTAAAAAAATCAGGGTTTTTACCCGGGCGGAAATGTTTCACGCGCCACAAACGCTTCACAAGCCCGGTCCAACATTGCAAAAACCTCCTCAAACCCATCATCGTCGTAGTAAGGGTCGGGAACAGAGCGGTCCTGACCCGGATGGATTTGATCGAGCATGAGTTCCACTTTGGCGCGGTGCTCCTCCGTCCGCGCGAGCCGCCACACATCGCGACGGTTCTGGGTATCCATCACAAAAATCTTATCAAAGCGCTCAAAATCAGCCACTTGAAACTGACGCGCCCGTTGGTCCGTAATGTCAATGCCGTGCTGTCCAGCTGTCACGATCGACCGCCGGTCGGGCAATTGCCCCGCGTGCCAATGGCCGGTGCCTGCGCTATCCACCATCCAGTCGAGCTCGGCTTCGCGGACCTTTTGTTTCATAATGCCTTCGGCCAGCGGGCTGCGACAGATGTTGCCGAGGCAAACCATTAGGATTTTCATGTGTGGTGTTGATTTGTTCTGGCGCCAAAAATCCGATGAAATGTTCAATGTCCAACAGGGAATTTCCAATGTCCAAGGATGCGTTGCACTTGGGTAGCCAAGTTGACCTTCGAAATCGGATAGCGGCTACCCTCAAGCCCGAAGCCTACTTGGACATTGGAAATTCCCTGTTGGACATTGGACATTTTTAAGGATTTTTGCGGCATGAAACGATTCATTTTTTCACCCGCCATAGCTTTAGCGAAGGCCGGGCTCGCATTTTTGCTCATACTCGCTCCCATGATAACCGAAGCACAACCCAGCTACACCCCATTCCGTCAGCCGCTCAACACCGGTCAATGGGAGTTCCGCCAAGCCAATACGCCGAGCTGGAAACCGGTCAAAATACCGGTCAGCGCGCACACCGCCTTGTTGCAAAATGGCATGATCGAAGACCCGTTTTACCGCGATAACGAGGAAAAACTTCAATGGATCGAAAAGGAGGATTGGGAGTTCCAAACAACCTTTGACGTAAGTGCCGAGGTACTGGCGAAAAAGCATATTGAGTTGATTTTCAAAGGTTTGGATACGTATGCGCAAGTGTACCTGAACGATACGCTGATCCTGGAATCCGACAATATGTTCCGCGCCTGGCGCGTGGAGGCCAAACGTTTGTTGAAACCCACGGGCAACAAACTCCATATCTATTTTGAAAGCCCCTTGAAAAAAACGGAAGAAGCCTGGAAAACCCTGGGCTACGAACTTCCCGGCGGACAACGCACGATGAGCCGCAAAGCCCAATTCCACTATGGTTGGGACTGGGGACCACGTTTCGTGGGTTGTGGTATTTTGCAAAAACCAACGCTCGAAGCCTGGGACGATTTGATTTTTGAAAACGTGTACATCACCACCCAGAGCGTAACCCCCGAAAAAGCCCGCATGGTGGCCCGTTTCCGCTACCGCTCGGATTTGAAATTCCCGGTAAATGTGCAGTTCAAGGAAGGCAAACGCAAATCCGTGGAAGACCGCGTACTCTGGCCCGGCACCCACACCGATTCGGTTACCTATGATGTTGAAAACCCAAAGCTGTGGTGGTGCGCCGGCATGGGCGAACAGCCCCTGTACGATTTTACCATTGAGGTGAAAAAAGGGGTACAAATCATTGAAAAACAAGATGTTCGAATGGGCATCCGCAAAATTGAACTCGTGACGGAGAAAGATGAAAAAGGAGAATCTTTCTACTTCCGGCTTAATGGGAAACCCGTCTTTGCCAAGGGTGCGAACTACATCCCGCAGGACATTTTTCAGGATCGTGTGGACCCCAACCGAAGTAAAAAACTGCTCGATGATGTGGTGGCCGCCAACATGAACATGCTCCGCGTGTGGGGCGGCGGCATTTACGAAGACGATACTTTTTACCAACTCTGTGATGCGCGTGGCATCTTGGTTTGGCAGGATTTCATGTACGCTTGCGCCCTTTACCCCGGCAATGGCAAGTTCTTGAAAACGGCTGCTTTCGAGGCCCTTGAACAAATCGAACGCCTGCGCCAACACCCCTGTATCGCGCTGTGGTGTGGCAACAACGAAAACGACGAAGCTTGGCACAACTGGGGCTGGCAGATGCAGTTCAACGAAGCCCAACGCACCCAAATCTGGCGCGAATACAAACTTTTGTTCAACGACATCCTGCGCACCTACGTGGAAAACAACGCCGATGGGGTGCCGTATTGGGAAAGTTCGCCGCGTTACGGCCGGGCCAACCCGAAATCCCTCACCGAAGGCGATTCGCACTACTGGGGCGTGTGGCACGACGAGGAGCCGTTTGAGGTATTGAACAAAAAAGTGCCACGGTTCATGAGCGAATATGGCTTTCAAAGTTTCCCGGAGTGGCGCACCATCCAATCGTTCACCCTGCCAGACGATCGAAAACTGGAGAGCAAAGTCATGCTTTTGCACCAAAAACACCCCCGTGGCAACGCCCTCATCGCTGAATACATGAAGCGTGACTACAAAACGCCCAAGAACTTTGAGGACTTTGTGTACGTCAGCCAACTCCTCCAAGCCGAGGGCATGCGCACCGGTTTTGAGGCCCAACGCCGCAACAAACCCTACTGCATGGGTACCTTGTATTGGCAGCTCAACGACGTGTGGCCCGTAGCATCCTGGAGCAGTATTGACAATTTTGGTCGTTGGAAGGCCCTGCATTACTACGCTCGTGAGGCGTTCAAACCCGTGGCAGCACTCCCTATTTTGGAAGATAATGAATTGAAAATTTATGGAGTAAATGACCAGGCAGATAGTATGACCGTGACACTTCATGTGCATGCATACACCTTTGAAGGAGGGAAAGTAATAGACTTTAGCTTACCTGGTTTGTCGATTTCGCCTGATTCCAGCAAAATATTGTGGCAAGGCGCACTCAAAACCCTACTCAATGGCAAAAAGCCCGAAAACTGCGTGGTAGAAATCGAACTCACTGATTCGGTGGGGACTACCAGTTATAGCCGCAGGCTTTTTTACGCAGTGCCACCCAAAAAGATGAACCTGCCCAACCCTGGACTGAAAATTACCGAGGTGGAAAAAGTAGAAGGAGGCTACTCACTCTCCCTCCAAACGAACGGGAACCTAGCCAAAAACGTGTATCTCCAGACCGAAGAAGAAGGTTTTTTCACGAATAATTACTTCGACTTATTGCCGAATGAACGCGTGAAAATTTTATTCCAAACCACCAAGGTGCTGGCCGACCCGAAAAAGGCATTCCGGGTGAAGAGCTTGGTGGAGGCCATGGATTAGGAAGTGGGAGGTACGAAGTGGGAAGTACGAATTGTTTGATTCGAAGCAGGCAGGAATCGCCCCCTTTTTCGAATCAAACAATTCGTACCTCCCACCTCTTACTTCGCACCTCGAACTTCGTAAATCGTACTTCGCAAATCGTACTTGTACTGCCTTTGAATGAATCCAGCACTTTTTTCCCGACTTCGCTTTACCCGCCTACCGGAGGGACCTTGGTTCTGGCTCGCGCTGGGCTTGGCCATTGTGTACCTCCGTGGTCTTTTCCTCGATATCATGGACGTGGATGCCTCGCAGTATGCCTCCATTTCGATGGAAATGTTGCAAAACGGGAATTGGCTCCAGGTACAGCACCGGGGCGCTGATTATCTCGACAAACCACCGCTGCTTTTCTGGCTATCCACCGCCTCGTTTTGGTTGTTTGGGCTGAGTAACTGGGCATACAAACTTCCTTCCTTGCTTGCGGCCTTGGCGGGTGTGTGGGCGGTGTACCGATTTACCCTGCTTTTTTACGGGGCAAAAACGGCACGTCAGGCAGCCTTCCTACTTGCTTCTTGCATGGGGCTCATGGTGATCTGCAATGATGTGCGCACCGATACCATGCTGTTGGGCTTTACGGCTTGTGCGGTGTGGCAATTGGCTGAATATCTGGAGTTTAAGCGTTGGAAAAACCTTGTTTTGGGTTTCTTTTTTGTCGGACTGGCCATGCTCGCAAAGGGCCCGATTGGGTTGGTGATGCCCGCATTTGCGGTAGGTACGCACTTGCTGGTAAGACGGGATTGGCGCGGCATTTTTCAGGTGCAATGGTTGCTTGGCTTGGCAGTCACGGCCTTGGTGCTGGCGCCCATGTGTTGGGGACTTTGGAATCAATTCGATCTGCATCCAGAGAAGTTGGTGAATGACAAACAGGGTGTTTCAGGCCTTCGATTTTTCTTCTGGGAACAAAGTTTTGGTCGCGTCACGGGCGAAAACGTCTGGAAAAACGACGCTTCCGGGTTTTATTTTTTGCATGTTTATCTGTGGGCATTTTTGCCCTGGGCTTTGTTGTTACCGGGAGCGGTTTGGCGCGGTTTACGTGCGCTAGTCCCCACTTTCCGAAAGTTTGAAACTTTCGGAAAGTTATCCGAGTTGAAAGAGTTTTACGCCTTAGGCGGCTTCGTACTCACCTTTATCGCGCTGTCGCAGTCGCAGTACAAGCTACCGCACTATATTTTCATCACCTTGCCCTGGGCGGCTGTATTGCTTGCGGCTTCCTGGAAAAACATTGGGAAATGGCATTGGGCGGGGCTTTATTTTTCTGCGTTTTTTGCGCTGGTGCTTGGGTTTGTCGCACTTTTTTTCTTTTTCCCGAGCAGTAATTTTTTGATTTCAGGGGTTGTTATCGCAGCCACGCTGGTATGGCTGTGGAAGGTTTTTCGGAACCCATTCCCCAACGATTCCGATGTATTGGTGCAACGTGGGGTTGGGGTGGCGTTGATATTTGGTTTTGTGTTGAACTTCCATTTTTACCCGCAACTGCTCCCCTATCAATGCCACGCCTGGGTGGCCCAAGTGGCAAGGATGGAAGGCATCCCGCCCGACAAAATGTACTTTTTCAACAGCAGCAGCCACGCCATGGATTTTTACAATGGCGACATCATGGAAAACCTGCACTCAACCAAAAAGGCCGCCGCATTGGCCAAGGCGCGTGGAGGAATCTGGATTTTTACCAATCAAGCCGGACGGACGGTGCTGGAGGAAGAAGGCGTGGCTATCTTGGAAACGGGCAGATTCCCACATTTTCAGGTAGCCTTGTTGAAACCCAAGTTTTTGAACCCTGCCACGCGAGAGCAGACATTGGGGGAATATTTTCTGCTGCGGGTTTTGCCGGATTGATCTTAGCCACGAGCTACACCAACTTATACGAATCAAGTCTCAAATTGGCGAAAATTCGTGCAATTCATGGCTAAAAAATATTTGGTTGCCAATTTTTTTTCAAAATATTACAGCCACAAAAACAACCCAGCGCAGTATGGAAAAACCTTGGCTTCAACACTATCCTGCGGGCGTCCCCGCCAATATCGACCCCGACCAATATCCCCGTGTTATTGACATGGTGGAGGAATCCTTTAAAAAATTCGCTGACAAGCCTGCCTTTATTTTCATGGGCAAAACCATGACATTCAAGGAGTTGGATGAAAAAAGTGCCGCATTTGGGGCCTACCTTCGTTCGCGGGGGCTGGAGCCGGGCGACCGCGTGGCGCTCATGATGCCCAACCTGATGCAATATCCCATTGCCATGTTTGGGGTGCTGCGGGCAGGCTTGATCCTAGTGAACACCAACCCGCTTTACACGCCCCGCGAGATGAAACACCAGTTTGTGGACTCGGGTGCGAAGGCGATTTTAATTGCGGAAAATTTTGCCGCCAACTTGCAGCAAATCATCGGCGAAACCCCCATCAAAACCGTCATCCTCACCTCCATTGGCGAGATGCTTGGAATCAAGGGGTCCATTGTCAATTTCGTGGTGCGCCGCGTGAAAAAAATGGTGCCGAAATACAGTTTGCCCAACACGGTTTGTTTTTTGGAAGCCCTGAAACAAGGCCAAAAATTTACCCTTCAGCCCTTCCAAGGCGGCCCGGATGATACCATCGCGCTGCAATACACCGGTGGCACTACGGGGGTTTCGAAAGGCACCATGCTAACCAACCGAAACCTCCTGGCAAACATGATGCAAATCCGGGCCTGGCTCATGCCTGTGCTCCAGGGCCATGGAGGGGAGGCGCCTCGTGCCCTTTGCGCACTGCCGCTTTACCATATCTTTTCGTTTACGGTGAATTGCCTCGCCTTTATGAGCGTTGGGGCTTGTAACATATTGATTGTCAACGCCCGCGACCTTCCAGCGCTCATCAAGGAATGGCGCAAGCACCAACCGAATATTGTGCCGGGTGTGAATACGCTGTTCAACGGATTGATGAACCAATCGAGTTTTTCGACCCTTGATTTCAGTTCGCTGCGTATCAGTGTAGGCGGCGCCATGGCCGTACAACGCGCTGTAGCAGAACGCTGGCAACAAATGACCGGCACCCAACTCATTGAAGGGTACGGGATGACCGAAAGTAGTCCGGTGCTCACGGTAAATCCGGTGGACAACACCTCGCGCCTGGGCACCATTGGTATGCCCGTGCCGAGCACAGAAGTCCGCATTGTAGATGAAGCAGGCAACACACTACCGCCTGGCCCGGAAAACGTAGGGGAGATTGTAGCCCGCGGTCCGCAAATTATGAAAGGTTATTGGCAACGCCCTGATGCGACCGCCGAGACTGTAAAAGATGGATGGCTCTTTACTGGCGACATGGGTTTCATGCATCCAGATGGTTTTTTCCAGATTGTGGACCGCAAAAAGGACATGATCCTGGTGTCGGGTTTCAATGTGTACCCGAACGAAATCGAAGATGTGCTGGCCTTACACCCGAAAGTGCTGGAATCCGCGGCCTTGGGTATTCCGGATGAAAAATCAGGGGAGGTAGTGAAAGTCTTTATCGTAAAAAAAGACCCTTCGCTCACGGAGGAAGAGGTGAAAGCACATTGCCGGGAGAACCT
This sequence comes from Saprospiraceae bacterium, assembly GCA_022842255.1. GTDB lineage: Bacteria > Bacteroidota > Bacteroidia > Chitinophagales > Saprospiraceae > M3007. Next base: position 11,259 of record JALHPW010000044.1, read on the forward strand.
GACGAACTACAAAATACCGAGGGTAGTGGAGTTCCGAACGGAATTGCCCAAGACCAATGTGGGCAAAATTTTGAGGCGTGAATTGCGGGAGAAAAAGTAGGCCGGGGGTGCAAAATCATTCGGCTCGGGTTGTAAAAGTAATTTTAAAACTACTTGGTTGATTTTGACTTTGGCAAACTTATCTTCGCCGCGTGCTCTAAAATGGAGAATCCGTGTTTGAGAACCATCGAAACGAACCCCAAAAGCCATAAACCATTCAATAATGGCTTCCCTCGCTCCCTATCAAGGCTCCTTGGGCCAGACACGCGCCTCGCATTTGTTGCGCCGCACCTGCTACCGCTACACCAAACAGCATGTTTTGCAGTTGGCCTCGATGAATGTGGACCAGGCGGTGAACGACTTGCTGGTGCTCAAGCCTTTGGAACTCGATCAGCCCATTGCGGTTGACGACCCGAATACTCCGGCAAATGAATCCACTTGGTTGCTGCCTCCTGGGGGGACTTTAGATTCCAGCCTAGAGTTTCCGCGTCGGCAACGGGTCATTGGCTGGTGGCTTAACGAAGCCTTGGAAGACAAGGGTATTGGTCACCGGATGACTTTCTTTTTCCATCAATTTCTCGCTACCAATATCCTGACGATCAACCACGCCACCTTTTTTGATTACCTGACCCTGCTGCGATGGGGCTGTCTGGGCAATTTTAAAAAGTTGGTTACCAAGATGGTGGCAGACAATACGATGTTGTATTATCTCAATGGCCACCAAAATTCCAAAAACGCCCCCAACGAGAATTTTGCCCGAGAATTTTTTGAACTATTCACCATTGGAAAGGGGCCGCAAATTGGTCCAGGCGACTACACAAACTACACCGAGGATGACATTGTGCAGGCGTCTAAAGTGTTTACAGGCTGGCGAGCCGTGACTGCTCGGACGACTTTGGACCCAGAGACGGGTATTCCAAGGGGCAATGCTACCTTTAGCAGGCACACCGTTGGAAGCAAAACCTTTAGCGATAAATTCCAGAACACCGTTATTGCAGGTGCTACCAACGCCACTGAAATGTACACCGAGCTGGATGCCCTGGTGAATATGGTTTTTGCTCAGCCAGAAACGGCTCGCAACTTTGTGCGCCGCATTTATCGGTATTTCGTGCATACCAACATAACGCAGGAAATCGAGGACGATATCATTGAGCCTTTGGCAGATTCCCTGCGCACGAACAATTACGAAATCGTGCCTATGCTGCGCAAGCTGTTCAAGAGCCAGCATTTTTATGATATGGATGATTCCACCAATGCGGATGAGATTATTGGAGGGCTCATTCGTTCGCCGCTGGAATTGGCGCTTCAGTCCATCTCCTTCTTTGGGATTACCATTCCAAGCCCTATTACCGAGAACAATAAACATTACCAAACCTTCTATTATTCAGGGGTTTATGAACGAATGTTGGGATTGGCAAACCTCAGTCTTTTTTATCCTCCGGATGTAGCGGGTTACGCGGCGTATTACCAGGCCCCAGAATTTAGCCGTCTTTGGTTTAGCTCTACCTCCATCATCGCGCGGTACAAGCTCTCACAGATGCTGCTGACGGGCAAACGGGTAATCGGGGGTACGGCGAGCAGCAATAACAGTAGCATTGGCATCAAGCTTGATATCGTGCCCTGGGTAAAAAACAGCGGTATCACCCAGGACCCTTCCAATCCGTATTATTTGGTGAAGGACTTGTTGGATTATTTGTTGCCTGTGGAGGTAGATGAAGAGCGTTTTAATTATTTCTACGACCAGGTTTTCCTCGATGGGCTTCCACCCGGCGATTGGACCTATGAATGGCAAAACTATTTGTCCACCAACAACCAGACCGAGGTTAAAATCCCGCTAGAACGACTGATCAACCACATCATGTTCTCGCCAGAGTATCAAACTTTTTAGGTTTTATGTGACCAGTTTCAAATTTCGTGTCTTTAGCATGTAAATCTTGAAACCACTGGTTTGAGAACTTAAAACAATACAATTTTGCGTCGCCTTGCAGCACAACCTTACCTGCAAGGCGACTTTTTTTAACCAAAATCTCACCTCTATTTCATGAAGTATTTTTCCTCCCTTCTGCTGGCAATTTTTTGCTTTCAATTCCCTGCTTTTGCCCAAACCGAAGCGCCGAAGACAGAAGAAGCACCCAAAGTCTGGACCATTGGCGGTAGTTTCGGCATGGACCTTACGGGGCTTGGCATAATCAACCCCAAACTTGGAGCGGGCGACAACCGCATTGGTTTTGGTGGATTGGTCAATCTTTTTGCCAATCAAAAAAAGGCCAAGTCGTTCTGGAACAACAGCGCAGCACTCCAACTCGCTGCCCAACGCATCGGTGGTAAAGATGCCGATTTTCAAAAAAACCTGGATGTGCTCCGACTCGGCTCTCGCTACGGGTACAGCATCGTGGGTGAAAAACTTTTCGTTGCTATCGACGGCACCGCCGAATCGCAGTTGTTGCGCACCTATTCTGGCAACCTGATCAACGGCGTGGATTCCAACTTGCTGTCAGAATTCCTCGCTCCGGCGCGCTTTGCGATTGCTCCGGGTATTGATTACAAACCGACCAAAAACCTCTCGTTTTTCATTTCTCCAGCCAGCTTTAACCTGATTTACGTGGGCAACGACGACCTGGCAGCACTCGCCGGACAACCCCTTGGAAACGAGGAAGGTAAAAACAACCGGACTCAATTGGGTTACTCGCTGAAAGGGCAATACGTAAACAAATACTTCAAAGACCGGCTGGCGGTGTCTTCCAAAATTGCCTGGTTTGCGGATTACAAGCAAAGCTTGAACGGCAACGTGTTGTGGCAAAACGCCTTTGATGTTCAGATTTTCAAAGGGCTTACCCTGGGCCTGTTCGGCGATTTGTTCTACGACCACTTCACCCTCGTACAGGTCGAAAAAGTGCCAGAAGGCACCAGCCCTGCAGACATTTTGCCTTTCCTCGGACTGAAACCGTCCATGACCGGCGGCTTTCTG
>JALHPW010000045.1:0-8249 GCA_022842255.1 Saprospiraceae bacterium
TGCGAATATCATTGATATCCAGGAACTTACCCGCCAGTCGGATGCGTAATTGGCCTTGTTCACCGGTCACTTTACCGGTTGGGAAATCCAGGTTGGCCGTCTGCACCGCCTGCGATACCTGCAACAGCGAAAGGCCGTATTGCTCCAAACGCGCCGAGGAAATGTTGATTTTGATTTCGCGCTCTTCCCCACCGAGGATGCTCACTTGGGCCACCCCTTTTACCTGAGAAATTTCCGGGACGACGCGGTTTTTGACCACATCGTAAAAAGCGGGTCCGGTGAGGTTGCCGGCAACGCCAATTTTTAAAATAGGCAGTTCGTCGAGCGCAAATTTATTGATTACCGGCGTGCGCACTTCCTTGGGCAAGGAGGCTTGCAATTGGTTGATTTTGCGCTGCATTTCCTGCACCGCCTTGTCCAAATCCACCGATTGCTCAAACTCCACGGCGACAAAAGAGGAATTCTCCTGAGAGCCCACCTGGATTTGGTCAATGCCCTCAAGCGAGGAAATGGCATCCTCGATGGGTTTGCTGACCGCATTTTCGACTTCGGAAGGTGAGGCGCCGGGATAAATGGTGATGATGGTCACCACCGGTGCGCTGAATTTGGGCACCAGCTCGATGGGCAGGCGCATGTAACTGGCAACGCCCATAAAGGCCAACACGGCGAATGCCACGATGACCAGCGATGGGCGACGAATGGAAAGTGCGGTGATGTTCACGGGGCGAAGGTAGCACTACCCTTTAATCATACACCCCCAATTCCAACCCATCTTTTTCGCTAAGCTCCAGCATGATTTGTTTTTCCCCAAAATCAAGGAGCATCGCATCGTTGCTGTACAAGCCGTTTTCTTCCTGGCGCGACAGGCGAATACCCTCCAACACGCTACCGATCACGTCGTTCCATAGCGGCTGAACATTGGCCACAACCCGCTGTATGAGCGCTTCCCCATGCAGTTCTTTTAGTTTTTGGGCGGTTTCTACCAACGATTCAGCGGAGATGATGCGGATGGCATCGGAACTTTCCCCACTCGAAACCAGCAGTGTTTCGCCGTTTTCGAAATACAGTTCGAGGGCGTAGAGAAATGCCGATTTTGAATTGGAGCGCCAAAGGTAGTAGTTGACCGTTGCAAGTATTTGGTTCTCAAAGGTTTGAAAGGCCTCTAGTTCGGATTGACGGAAGCAATCGGGTGGGGTTGGGTCGTGTGGGTCGTGCGTCATGGGAAATTTCTTTCACCGGCAAAGTTCGTACTTTCGCGTCGGATGTGGTCGTCTTGTGAGCTTGATTTGAGTTTATAAAGTTGATGAGCGTTGATAATTGCACCCTGCAAGCAAGGATTGTCTGCTTTTTTGGGTTCATATAACCCTTAATCAACTTTATAAACACCAATCAACCCTTAGCAACAGCCGCAGCACCGCTAACAAAATGACCACACAATTCCTCGACGCCTTCCGCACCGCTTTTACTTCCGGACAACTGCTCAAATGTACCTTGGGCAAACCCACCCCTGCGGCGCCAACGGACCTGAAAAACGTGTACCTCCGCCCGGTTCTCTTGAAAAAAGGCCTGCACGTCGCGTTTACTTTTCGCTACAAAACCCGTGATGAGGTAAAGAATTTTAGCCTCGAAGAAGCGCTCCTGCAATTGGATAAAACACTCGGGACTACCTTCCTAAACGCTGATTTGTTGACCCCCGAACGCGATTTTTCCCTTCAGTTCAACCCCAAAGGCGAAGCCCAGTTTTCAGCCAAAAAACCTTCCCAAAAGATGCCCACAGCCCCTCCTGCCACCCACGACCGGGTGAAACACCGACTGCTCAACCCCAGTGCGCCTTGGCTTCACTTGCTCGGAATTACCAATGCAAAAGGGGAGGTTTTGGCGGCACACCAAGACAAATGGCGGCAAATCAACAAATACCTCGAAACCATCGAGAGCCTGCTGCGCGACCAAGCCCTGCCCAAAGATGCCAACATCGCCGACATGGGTTCTGGAAAGGGATATTTGACCTTTGCCCTGTACGATTTTTTGCAAAACCACCTTGGGCTTCAGCCGCAAATCACGGGCATTGAACTCCGACCGGCGCTCGTTGATTTTTGTAATAAAACGGCGCAAGAGGTTGGTTTTCAAAACCTTAGATTTGTGGCGCAGGACATCGCCGAGTACCATCCAGAATCCTTGGACATGCTCATCGCGCTCCATGCCTGCGACACCGCCACCGACCTTGCCTTGGCAGCGGGCATTCGTCAAAAAGCCCGGATTATTGTGGTCGCGCCTTGTTGTCACAAACAAATCCGCCGTGAAATGCAGGCCAAAAACGAACTAACGCCTTTGCTCCAACATGGTATTCTGTTGGAACGTCAGGCCGAAATCGTAACAGATGGTATCCGGGCCCTCCTGCTCGAGGCAGAAGGCTACCATACCAAGGTGTTTGAGTTCATTTCTACCGAACACACCGCCAAAAACGTCATGATTACGGCCACAATGGATCACCGGCGACTGAACCAACGGAGGGCAGATGCTCTGGCACAGGTGGCCGCGCTCAAGTCCGGCTTTGGCATCGGCGAACATTGGTTGGAGAAATTATTGCGTTAAAAGGTGCGTTTCCAATTGGGCTTGGCTATTCATATTCACCGGGTGACTTCGAAGTCACCCGGTGAATATGAATAGCCAAGCGCAACTTGAAACACACGCAAATGAAAAGTAACCTGACAACCGCTATTCAGCTTCCTGCTGAATACATCATTTTCCACCGAAAGTATCTTCGTTTTGTCATTTTGTAGAAAAAATGTGTGCGTCTCACACTAAGGCGCAATTCTTGCGTTGATGTATGGTCTATTGATTGAATGATTCCCAAATCCCCAACCCCAAACTCAACAAATTCAACTTATTTTTGTCCATTCAAAAAACACATTTCGGCAATGCAAATTTTCCCCCGCCGTTTAGGCACTTTCGACCTTGACAAATTCCTCTACGACATGAAAATCAAATCGTCGCTTGCTTTATTCTCCATTGTCGGCATCGTGGGCATCGCACTGCTTTTCCACGAATACAATCCGTTCGACAAAGGTGGCCCCGGCAGCACACCTGAGCGGGACGCAGCCCTGATTCGCACCATTTCACAGGTGTTGACGCGCGGCCACTTCCAGCCGAAGGATATGGATGATAATTTTTCAAAAAGTGTATATGCCCTCTATCTCAAGGATGTAGATGGCGGAAAACGCTTCCTCTCTCAAGCAGATATCGACCAGTTGAAGCCGTTTGAACTTCAGTTGGACGACCAGACGCGGGCTGGTACGTTTCAGTTCTTCGACCTTTCCGTGACCCTGTTGGAGGCCTCCTTGACCAAAACGCAGGGCTGGTATCGCGAGATATTGGCCTCGCCCATCGATTTTTCAAAAAATGAGGAACTCCAGGCCGATGGGGAAAAACTCAAATGGGCAAAGGACGATGCCGAACTCCGTACCCGTTGGGAGCGCTGGATGAAATACGAGGTGCTCAGCCGCGTAACGGAAGAGCAGGACAAACAGGAAAAACCTGAGTTCAAAGGCGATAAAAAAGACTTTGCCACCATCGAAAAAGAACAGCGCGCCAAGGTGCTGGATGTGTACGACAAGTGGTTCAAACGTTTGCAAAAACTCGACCACAACCGGCGTTTGGAGATTTACCTCAACGCCATGACCAACTATTTCGACCCACACACGGGCTACTATTCCCCCCGTGAAAAGGAGAATTTCGACATCCAAATGTCGGGCAAACTCGAAGGCATCGGCGCCCGCCTGCAAAGCGATGGTGAAAAAACCACCGTCACTGAAATCGTGCCCGGCGGACCAGCTTGGAAACAGGGCGTCCTGCAAGCCAAAGACGTGGTGCTCAAAGTAGCCCAAGGCGACACCGATGCCGAATCGGTCGACATCATGGGCTGGGATATCGACGATGTGGTATCAAAAATTCGCGGCAAAAAAGACTCCAAAGTCACACTGACCATCCAAAAAGCATCCGATGGCTCTGAGAAGGTCATCACCATCGTCCGCGATGTGGTGATTATGGAAGAAGGTTTTGCCAAGTCCTTGATCCTCAATGAGGGCAGCGCAGAGCAAGACCGGATTGGTTATATCTATTTGCCTAAATTTTACGCCGATTTTGAAAGCGGGCGCACCAGCTGCGCACAAGACGTAGCCGCAGAGGTGGAGAAGTTGAAAAAAGAATCGGTCAAAGGCATTATCCTCGACCTGCGCAACAACGGGGGCGGTTCGCTGCGTGATGTAGTGACCATGAGCGGACTTTTCATCGAAGAAGGTCCCATCGTGCAAGTGAAAAGCCGCGGACGCGCTACCGAAATTCTCCGCGACAACGATTCCCGCGTACAGTGGGGCGGTCCGCTGATCGTGATGGTCAATGGGTTCAGTGCTTCGGCCTCTGAAATCCTGGCCGCAGCCATGCAGGACTACAGCCGCGCCGTTATCGTAGGTTCGTCCAGCACCTATGGAAAAGGCACGGTACAGCGCTTCTTCGACCTGGACAATGCTGCTTCCGATGAAAGCGTAAAACCATTGGGTGAGATGAAAATGACCATCCAGAAGTTCTATCGCGTAACTGGAAAAACCACCCAGTTGGACGGCGTGGTCCCGGACATCGTGTTGCCAGATTTCTACAATTTGCTTGAAAACGGCGAACGCGACAACGATTACCCCTTGGCGTCGACCACCATCGAGCCCGTTCCTTTCAAACAAAGCACCTACCGGATTGCTGATGCCAACCAGTTGAAAAACAACAGCCAGGCACGCGTTAAGGCAGACGCTACGTTCCAAAAAGTAACGGAGAACGCGCAGCGCCTCCGCAAACGTAAAGACGATAGCAGCTACCCGCTCCTTGCTGAAAAGTATCGCCAATGGAACAGAAAGCAAGACCAGGAAGCCGAGCAGTTTGACAATATCTTCAAACCCATCGAAAGCTTCAAAATCAATAACCTGGCCGCCGACCTTCCACAAATCCAAAGCGATACCTCCCGTACTGCCCGCAACGATAGCTGGATCAAAGAGCGCCAAAAAGACGTACAACTCTACGAAACCCTGCGCATCATGCTCGATATGCTTCGCATTGACGGCGTAGCCGCAGGAAAGCACTAGAAGTACGAATTACGATTTGCGAATTACGACTTGCGAGGTACGAATTACGATTTGCGATTTGCGAAGTACGATTGGGGCTTTGCGCTTGGCTTTGTCAAAAAGAACAGGGCTTGACTGATGATTCAGTCAAGCCCTGTTTCTTTTTTTTGTAAAGTAGAAAATCGTCAAAAACGGGATAGCGTACCTACGGCACGCTTTTTTATCTGAAACGACATTTCTACAAAAATTTCATCCCGCTGGGACGTATTTTGCTAAAAGTTCGGGATGACTCATGTTTTGACAAAGCCAAGAGCAGAGCCCCAATCGTAATTCACACCTCGTACTTCGTACCTAGTCAACCCATTCCGCCACAAAAACATTCGTGTCGCGGGTGCCATTGTTGTTGCGGTTGCTACTCCAGGAGAGTTTTTTGCCATCGGGCGAGAACATTGGGAAAGAGTTGAACATGCTTTCCGAGGTGATTTGTTCGAGGCCTGTGCCGTCGAGATTGATCATATAGAGCTGGAAATCATAACCCCGTTTGGAGTGGTGATTGCTGCTGAAAATGATTTTTTTGCCGGAGGGGTGGAAAAAAGGCGCCCAGTTGGCCTTGCCCAAATGCGTGATTTGACGCAGGTCGGTGCCGTCCACATTGCAGGTGTAGATTTCCATGTTGGTTGGCGCTACCAGGTGTTGCGCAAGGTAATCGCGGTATTCCTTGATTTCCTCGGCCGTCTTTGGGCGACTGGCGCGGAACACGATTTTGGAGCCATCTTGGCTGAAAAACGCGCCTCCGTCGTAGCCCAAATCAAACGTGATCTGCTTCAGGTTGCTGCCGTCGAGGTTCATGGTCCAGAGCTCGAGGTCGCCGGAGCGGTCGCTCGTAAACAGGATTTTGTCGCCCTTGGGGCTCAACACCGCCTCGGCGTCATAACCTGGCGCATCGGTCAGCTGCTTGGTAATGTTGCCCTTAAGGTCTGCGATGTAGATATCGTAGGTGTCGAAAATAGACCAGAGGTATTTGCCGCCCGCGCGCAGGTCGGGCGTATGTGGACAAGCGTCGCCGCCCTCGTGGGTGCTGGCGTACAGGATGTGTTTGCCATCAGGCATGAAATAGGAGCAAGTGGTGCGGCCTTTCAACGTGCTGATAGCCTTTGGTTTATAAGTGCTGTCGCCCGCAGCGTCCTTGATTTTCATGGTGAAAATCTGGTCGCACTCGACGCCCCATTTGGCGTTGTTGCTTTGGAAGGTGAGCGCCTTGCTATCCGGGCTCCAATACGCTTCAGCATTGTCGCCGCCGAAGGTGAGCTGGCGGATGTTTTTCAGGTGTTTTTCAGGCATAGGCGCGGGAGCTGCGCCTGCGTCTGCAGAAGGATGTTGGGCAAAAAGTGTCAGTGACAGGATGTTGAGCAAAAACAATAAGGAAATTCGGTGCATAACAAAATTGAAAATTTTGCCGCAAGGTCGGAGTCCCTTGGCAATAGGTCGTCAGGATTTGGTCAAGAAGTGCAATCTTGCGAGCAAAACATAAAAACCAACCAACCGCATCATGAAAAAAAGACTTTTTAGTGTGTATTTGCCCATTTCCTTGGCCATTCTGGTCGGTTTATACGTGCTTGCCAAGTTTTTGGGACTTGTGGGCACTTTCAGGATGAGCTCCGATGCTATGATGCCCGCCTATACTCCTGGCGAGTTCCTGTTTGTTTGCAAATGGCCAAACCTGGGCCGCAACGATGTGGTCGCTTATTACGATACCAGCCTGGTCATTCCCGGCCATCGGGAAGCCAAACTCGAAATGTTCATGGGACGTATCGTGGCGGTTGGGGGCGACAGGATGGAAATGTTGCAAGGAAAGGTCTTCCTCAACGGACAGCCTTCTGAGCAGGATGCCGGCTTGTATTTCTTTTGGACTTTGAGTGAGGCAGACTATCAGGCCAATCAGCAACGTTTTGACAGCCCCCCGTTGTCAGTGAGGATGGATTCCGTGGTATTCGCTTTGGAGGGCGACAAGGCGGTTGAAATTCAAAAGCATGTACCCCTGCACTTATTTGATTATCCAATCAAAAGACCCGCAGGGGGGAATCCATGGGGGGCTAGTGGGTGGACGATGAATAACATGGGGCCCATAACCATTCCGCCTGGTTTTGTGTTTATCCTGGGCGACCACCGCCACAATTCCGAGGATTCACGGCTTCGGGGCCTGGTGCCGGAAAGCGATATTTTTGGCAAGGTAATCTTTTGACTATGAAACAATTACTCACTATTTCCCTCCTGTTTTGGGGTGCAACACTGCTCGCCCAGGACATCCCCTTTATCAAAAAGGCGCAACTCGAGCATTGGCTAAATGCCGACACCGATACGGTATATGTGCTGAATTTTTGGGCAACCTGGTGTGGGCCTTGTGTGGCGGAATTGCCAGAATTTGAAAAATTGAACCAAAAATACGCGACACAAAAGGTCAAAGTTGTGCTCATCAGCACCGATTTCAAGCGAAACGTCGAATCAAAGGTCAAGCCTTTTGTGAAACGCAAAAACTTGCATAGCCAAGTGGTGTTTATGGACGAGCCCAATCCAAATGTATGGGTCAACCTCGTCGATCCGGAGTGGTCGGGCGCTATACCTGCCACCCTGATTATTGCTAAAGGAAAAGACAAGCGCCTATTCTTTGAAAAGCAGATGAGCTTTGAGGAATTGGAGGAAAGTCTTCTGTCTGTATTATAAGTTTTGCCACGAATTATACTGTGATTAAAGTGATTTTGATGATTTGAATGATTGAAACACCTTGGTTTTTAATTGATTATAAATACTCAATCCTCAAAACCACTTTGCGTTGGCTATACACGAATTTACACTAAAAAATACGCTATTCGTGCAAATTAGTGCAATTCGTGGCAAAATCAAGCTACAAGAACAACATGAGTAAAGGCTGTACGCTGTATTATAAGTTTTGCCACGAATTACACGAATTTACACTAAAAAATACGCTATTCGTGCAAATTAGTGCAATTCGTGGCAAAATCAAGCCACAAGAACAACATGAGTAAAGGCTGTACGCTGTATTATAAGTTTTGCCACGAATTACACGAATTTACACTAAAAAATACGCTATTCGTGTAAATTAGTGCAATTCGTGGCAAAATCAAG
>JALHPW010000045.1:8349-14246 GCA_022842255.1 Saprospiraceae bacterium
ACAAGAACAACATGAGTAAAGGCTGTACGCTGTATTATAAGTTTTGCCACGAATTACACGAATTTACACTAAAAAATACGCTATTCGTGTAAATTAGTGCAATTCGTGGCAAAATCAAGCTACAAGAACAACTTGATTAAAGGCTGTACGCTGTATTATAAGTTTTGCCACGAATTACACGAATTTACACTAAAAAATACGCTATTCGTGTAAATTAGTGCAATTCGTGGCAAAAAAATTCACCATTAAAAATTTTAAGCAACATGAAAAAAACGCTCTTGTTTCTACTCATCCTGGCGGCTGGTTTGGCCATGTCGTTCAGCCTTGAAAACACCGGCGGCGGTTACAAAATCGGGGATACCGCCCAGGATTTCAACCTCAAAAACGTAAAAGGCAAAAACGTTTCGCTCTCGGGCATCAAAAATGCAAAAGGCTATATCGTGGTCTTCACGTGCAACCAGTGCCCCTATGCAAAAGCCTATGAGCAGCGGATCATCGAACTGCACAAGCAATATGCACCGCTTGGTTTTTCGGTGGTGGCCATCAATTCCAACGATAAGGAGGTGGTGCCCGGCGACAGTTATGAAAACATGAAAAAACTCGCCAAACAGAAGAAATACCCCTTCCCGTACCTTTACGACGAAACGCAGGAAGTGGCCAAGGCTTTTGGCGCCACCCGCACCCCACACGTATATGTGCTCGATAAAGACCGCGTGGTGCGCTACATCGGGGCCATTGACGACAACTCTGAAGACCCCAGCATGGTCAAGGAAAAATACGTGGGCGGCGCCGTGGATGCCCTGCTTAAAGGCCAGGACGTGCCAGTAAAAGAAACCAAGGCCATTGGCTGCGGAATCAAGTGGAAGAAATCTTAGTTTGTTGGGGCTGTTTCCAAAGTCACGTTTTTCTTTTTACCGCAGAGGCGCAAAGGCGCGGAGTCATAATATGTTGATTATCAAAAACTCCGCGTCTTTGCGTCTCTGCGGTAAAAAGAAAAAATTAGACAATCTCAATAACCAATAACCAACAACCAACCCATGAACTTCCTACAATGGCTCTTCCCGTTCGGTCGCGATGCGGTTGAAGATGGTCGGTTCACCAGCCTTCGTTCGGAGGCTATCCTAAAGACAATCAACCGATTGGAGCAGCGTATTGCGGAACGTTTTCCGGAATCCGGGTTAGCAGGCGTTTGCAAGGAATTCAACCATCTGTCCGTGAAATCTGAAGTATTGGCCAGAAGGCTTCAGGAGCCGATTTGGGCGGTTAGGCTGGCGGCTATGGCGGCTTCTTTGCTGCTGGTGGCCTTGGTGGCCTGGGCCTTGGGACAATTGGTACAAAATTTCCAGTTTGATGCGAGTGGGGTTTTTCACCTGCTCCAAACCACCGAATCGGCCATCAACGAACTGATTTTCCTGGGCCTTGCCATCTTTTTTCTGGTCAACCTGGAGGCCAGGATCAAGCGGCGTTCTACCCTGCAAGCCTTGCATCGGCTGCGCAGCATCGCCCACGTGGTGGATATGCACCAACTGACCAAAGATCCGGCCTATTTGCTTGCCAAACACAAAATTGTCGATACCGAATCCTCGCCACGACGAACCCTCACGCGGCAGCAGCTCATGCGCTACCTGGATTATTGTTCGGAGCTGCTCGCACTCAACGCAAAGGTGGCGGCCCTTTTTGCACAGCACACCGACGATGAGGTGGTATTGAGCGCCGTGAACGATTTGGAGCTCCTCGTGCAGGGCCTTTCCGCCAAGATTTGGCAGAAAATCATGATACTGGACCTTTCGGCTGAGTAAACGGTAGGGTTTGATAATGAGGCATTTGCGTATACAGGTTGTTAAAGTGCGCCAAACACTTGGAAATTACCCTGTAGGTGTTGTTTGTTTGCCCTCCCTTCAAGCTTCAAGAAACCATTCCGGCAGGATTAACGAGGACCCATTTTAAATTGCTTTGCAAGGAAAACGACAGTTTTTGTTGCAGAAAAAGCAAGGGTTTACCCTTAATTACCTACGAAAAGTTTAAATTTTTTGAAAAAAAGTTTTGAGAGAACAAAGGCTTGGTTACTTTTGTGCGCCTCTCTTCAACAGACCTCGAGCCGATTGACCGACTCACCGAACCGGGAATATCAGCGGCGCACATCAAGACTTTTAATCAAATCGCCTTCGTACGCCGGAAAAGATTCTTAATTAAGAGGCACAGAATCGAGACTGATTTCCTCGGTAAACACCAACAACATGGGCAGGAAAGAGAAATTTGTTTACAACATTCACACCCTTACCTACGAGAAAGTAGTCATACCTCTAAAAACCCGCATCTGGAAAGCGTTCGGATTTTTTTCCGTCGTGCTCATCACTTCCTTCGCGATGCTCGCTGTTTTCTACACCATCTTCCCTTCACCCCGTGAAGGAGATTTGATGCGCGAAATCAGCCAAATGGAATCCAAATACAAACAAATGAGCGCCCAGGTGGACATGATGTCCAAAGTGCTCAACAACGTCCAAGAACGCGATGCCAGCGTACACCGTACCGTCTTTGGTATGGATCCCATCGATCAGGACGTTTGGAACTCCGGGGTAGGTGGCCACGAGGCACACCCTGAATTGGAAGCCTTCGAATTCGGCGGCAACGCCATCGGCGAGGCACTCAGCAAAATCGACATCCTCAGCCGTCAACTGGCCCTGCAGAGCAAATCGCTCGATACCATCCAGAACCTGGCCCGCAACCAGGAAAAAATGTTGGCCTCCCTGCCAAGCATCAAACCCGTTCGCGAAGACAAGCTGCAAAAAAGCATCGGTACACTTTCCGGCTTTGGCTACCGCATCCACCCGGTGTACAAATTCAAAAAATTCCACTCAGGTCTGGACTTCCCCGCTCGGGTAGGTACCAGCATCCAGGCCGCCGGCGACGGCGTCGTGGTGGAAGTGGGCTGGCACCAGGGCTATGGCAACTGCGTGAAAATCAGTCACGGCTTTGGCTACGAAACGCTTTACGCACACATGAACAAAACCACGGTGCGCCAGGGCGAGCACGTCAAAAAAGGCAACAAAATCGGGGAAGTAGGCGATACGGGCCTTTCCACCGCTCCGCACCTGCACTACGAGGTACACTACAAAGGCAACCCCATCAACCCTATCAATTTCTGCATGGACAAACTCACCCCGCAGGAATACCAACAGTTGGTAGCAGCCTCCAACGTGGCCAACCAATCGCTCGACTAAACCGTTCTATCAGATAGTATTCCTTGTCGTTCAAATAGAAACGATAAACAGCAGTATCAAGAGCGGGGCGCATTTGCGTCCCGCTCTTTTTTTGGCCAATGGCAGACAGCAGCTAGTCAAGCCAGTTTTTCCAAAAGCCATTCCCTGGCGATGATTTCAGGGGTGTTTTTAATCTCCTCGGCCCATTTGGCCCGTTTGGGACTGTTGCTCTGCCAGCCATAACGGATGATTTTGTCCAGCATTTTGATAAAGTTGTGGTAGCGGTTTTTGGTTTCGCGACTGAGTTTGGAGCGCCGGACTTTCTGGTCTAGGGCCTTCATGCGCGATTCGAGCATGTCGTTTTGGGTTTCGTAGTAGATTTTGATGATCAAAAGATCGACTGTAATGCTAACTGTAGGGTTTTCAAAAAGACGGTATACAACAGCCGCTAAAGCTTGGTCATATTCCTTGATATAAAAGTAGTATTCCGCCATGTTCAGGCTATGTACTTCCGCTGGATAACGAGTCCCGCAAATGGTTTCTGGGGGATGAGTATCCATAAATTTTTTCGTCCAGTCAAATTCGCCTAATTTTAAGGAAAAGATAACCAGGTTTCTATAGGTCGTGAGTGGAATTTGTTGGTCGATATAAAAATAGCCCAGTTCTAAATGCTCTTTATAAATATTGAAGATATAGCGAAGGGCTTTGTCGTCTCCAGATTTCCAATATTCTCGAATAGATAAAAAGCGCAATAGCGCTTTTAGGTTTTTGAACTTTTCAACATTAATTTTTGATTCATATTGCTGTAATAATGCTTCTATAGATTCAAACAAATTTGTCTCCCCTGGATGCTGCAATGCTAAAATCAACTGTCGGTAAATACGATTAATAGGCACATCTAGTTGCGCACTATCTGCAGATAATTCCAAAACCAAGTCCATTAAGGGGTCTGCTTGAAATTTTTCTACTTGGGCAGTTTGCTTTTGATAGATTAAGGAGCAAGTGTATTCCATCTTCAGTGTGCTGTAATAGATATCCAGATTTTTATGGACAGCATACAAATTTGCATCGTCTTCGAATGAATTGTGGATGCCTTGAAACCGCTGTTTTTCTTCCTCGATTTGAAACTGCCAAAAATAATGTTGGGTATCCCGAAGTGGGGATTCCTGTTGGATCGTTCGCAGGGTTTCCATGGTTTTCCAAAAGCGCTCTTCGTAAGAGAATTTTCGATAAAACTTAGCCAAGGCCAGATGTTCCGCTACCGCTGTTGTGTCTTTTTCCCGATCCACTTGTGTCAAAAACTGCCGGACTAACCCGAACAAATCGGAAGTAAGGGCATCCAAAGGACTTTTGACCTTTTCCAAAAAGGGTTTTCCAGGAAAGAGCAGCTCGAACACCACTTTTTTGGACAAGGCGGGATGTGCTTCATCAGCCCCATATTTGAGGATGCGGTCGTATAGGCGAAGCAGGTCGTCCGCGCGCGAGCCGTTGTTGAAATAGGGGGATGCCAAAAATTGTCGCAGCCTTTTTTTCTCAGGCGTGGTCAAATGGGCAATTACCTCAAAGAGTTTTCGGTTCAACATGGTATATCCGCTGGTTCAAATAGAAAGTTTGCGTTCGGCACTCAAAATTTTTTCGGCAATTTAAAAAGCTGCTTTGGGGAAAATGGCAAAAAAATGTAGGAAAATTGAAACGTGTTAAGCTCAACTTTTGTGAGGAAATTGAAAATATTCACATTAATTACGGCACAATGAAAAATTGCATCCTTACCTCTTTAATTCTCCTGAACCTGTCCTTGCTGACAGGCAATCTGTTTGCGTTCAATCCTCTGGACAAAACGGGGTACCCGGTAAGTACCGACCCCTGTGAAACTCCGGCGCCAGGGTGGTTGATCGCGACCAATATTACGCCCACCAGTATCTCGCTGGCCTGGGAAGCCGGTCAGGTATTCACCTATTACAAGTGTGATGCCTACGACCTGACCGGTGGTTTTCCATTGCCTACCCAGTATGTCGCGAACACCCCTTTTTATACCTGGAATGGCCTGACTCCGGGCCATACCTATCTGTTTGAGGTCAGGGCTTCCCTTTGTGAGGACGGGCCTTATAGTGACCCCGCTTCGCGGCAAGAAACAACAACAACTATCATAATAGACGTTATAGTCGAACTAACTCAGCCCTGCCCCCCCGGCACCTCCCTACCAACAGGCCCCAACGTGACTCATACCCTATGCGTGGACCAGTCGGGTTCCCAGGATGCCCCTTATGACAATGCCTATGTGGGCCGTTTACAATACGACAAAGAAAACTTTTTGTACTTTGGTATTGCTGGGGTTGGCGATAAGGCTCACTTTGGTGGGGTTGAATACGGTGGCCCAGTCAATTCCGACTTTACCTTCCCTAGCAATGCCAACCACCCTACTTGGGCCGAATGTCACTATCAGGGTACGCCCATCTTTAGGGTTGACATAGTGTCGTACAATCCAGCTCCCGGCAATGGAGGTGGGACATCCCAGCTGACCATCAAGTTTTATGATCAGTTCGATAACTTCAGTTTTTGCAATCCTCCCAATTCGGCTTGTGTGGGTAGTGGCAGCGGAAGAGGAATCGCTCCGGCTGTCATTTCCGAAATAAGGGATCGAAATGAATTTGTACTGTTGACTCAACCCAACAACGCCGCATCTGAGGCCTGGTTGTC
>JALHPW010000046.1 GCA_022842255.1 Saprospiraceae bacterium
CCCAATGAAGAAATTCTAAGCGAAGACGCCCGGGCTATTTTTGATTTGAGAACAGGCATCTTCTGGTATCGCGGTGCCGCCAAAAACCTCGCCTCAAAAGAAGACATCACAGCTGCCCTCCAATTTGCAGGCGCCAAACGGATGGTCATCGGCCACACCCTCCAGCCTGACCTTACCGCACTGTACGGTGGGCGGGTCATCTGCATCGACCTTTACCACGAAGAAAACCTTCGTCAAGGCTTCATGAAAACCCTCTGGATTGAAGAAGGTTACTGTTATGCCCTCAACAGCAAAGGCGAAAAATCCTCCGTGTTTAGTGTTTCTTTTCCTCGGAAAACGGAGTAGGATGTAGGATGTATGATGTATGATGTATGATGTATGATGTATGATGTATGATGTATGATGTATGATGTATGATGTATGATGTATGATGTATAAGTAGCAGGTTCACATCATAGTTCATACATCATACATCATACATAATCTAAGCGCTAACTGGTTGCGCGCTCGAACCATATTGTGCGTTGGGGAATTTATTTTGTAATAGACATCGCCTGCCAGCCAATCCGTTAGAAATCGGAGGGCTTGTTCTCCTACTATCCAAGCTGCGCCCAGCATCAGGTTCTCTTTTTCTATTTTGCTCAAGAAGTCGTCCGTTTCGATCAGGAAACCCTGCTTGAGCGCGTCCAATATATCGACGCGGAGCCTTGGATTGGTTGCTGAATCTTCGGAAATATCAGGGGTGAAAGTGCGTACCATATCCCCAAAATCAGACAACAAAGTTCCCGGCATTACCGTATCCAAGTCTATGACTGCCAGGGCTTTGCGGGTGTTTTGATCAAAAAGCACATTGCCAGCTTTTGTGTCGTTGTGGGCTACGCGCAAGGGAAGCTCTCCGGATTTTTTTAATTGACTGATTTGGTCAAAAACAGGCTTGACGGCAAACATGGCTTCAATTTCCAGCTGCGATTCGGCAATGCGGCCAACAGGGTTTTCTTCTAGCACTTTCAAAAAGACCTCCCAGCGTCTATCGGTATCGTGAAAACCCGGAATGGTTTCAGCTAGTACTTGCGCAGGAAAATCACGCAGTGCGCGTGCAAAAGCGCCATACGCACGAGCAGCCTCGTAGGCAATCGCCGGGTCCGTAATCCCCTCTGGCGCGAAGGAATTTTCGATGAACGGGAAAGCTCGCCAATAGTTACCTTCCACATCCTGATACAAATAGCGGCCATCCAATGCTGGCAACGGTGCCGCAATCTGGTACGGATAATCCTGCGCCGACAAATGCCGACACACCCGCAAGGTATTCTCCATCACCAGCTCCGGCTGTTGGAACACCCGATGATTGAGTCGCTGGAGCAAGGCCGACTTTGGTTGGTCATCTACTTCAAAATCAATCCGATAAGTATCGTTGATGTTTCCATTCCCGATGGGGGTTGCTCCGTGGAAATGCTTAAAAAGAAAGAATTGGCTGGCGATATGGGTCATGTTTCCTGTAAGTCCCTGCTTTTCAGCAAAATGCACATTTAGTCAAAGTATTTGGATTGCAAAAGTGCATTTAAAGATCAAAAACCTACAGTTTCACCCACTTTTTTGATTGCACACTATTTCCAAATCGATACGATACCAGGTAAATCCCTGCCGGGAATGAGGCCACTTGGAGCTCAATGCTGTCCTCGCTGCCAGACATTTTCTGCTGGAGCATTACTTTCCCATCCATGCTAGCCACTAATACCTCTACCGACTGGGCAATGGGGTGCTGGGGCAAAATCATCAAACAGTCATGGGTTGGGTTGCCTAGAATGGCAAATAGCTCTTGCTGTACATCATTGTTAAATGCTTGGGTTGACACGACGCTGAACGGACTCCGTACCTCCCTCGAAAACTGGGTTGGAAATGCTTGAAATTGTAACGTATCGCCATTGGCAGCAATGGTCATTTGCATGGTAGCCACCTGTGAAATTGAGGCTACATAACCACGTACGCCCTCTACATACCATTTGTAAAACTCCTCATTTACGAGCGTGCGCGTGTGCGAACCATTGGCCGCAGGCAGGCTATCGATTCGGGAAACGAGGGTTTTGATTCGTATTGCATTGGCAAATGATGGCCCTCCACCAAAACTGAGGGTGCCGTATCCATCGTAATGGCTTTGAAAATGGGTGCGAAAATGGGTAGTTTGGGTCCCCACCTTTTTAGTTCCTGTAAAGTGCCCCGATTGCACCGCGTCATAGTGCATGGGATATACTTGTTCCCAAGCATGTGTATTTTTGTACACGATATTGCCCAAAAACGAAAGTCCATGAAACAGCGTACTTGAATCTGTTTGCGAATAATACGCAAAGCCCGTGGGCGAGCCCGTAACCAACGATTTGGCACAAAGCGTAGCACCGGGATAATTGGAGGCAAAAGGGGTACTGCTTGGGGTCACAAAGGCCACCGTTAAATTAGACAACCAACTTGACTGACCAGCCAATACCCAATTTTGGTTTGGCCCCGCAAGTCCAGGGTCAACTAAGGACGCATTGGTTAGGTTTTGATATTTTATGGTATCACCCAAAAGCGGCTCAAAATTAAAATCAAATACTGGCTGCGCTTTTGCCGTCATAAACAAAAACAAGCAGGGAAGGAGGGCTAAGGAAAAACGTGTAGTCATAGAGCAATAAGATTTTAGCCAAAGGTAGTCTCAACCCAATCCCTGGACAGGCAGAATGAGCAAAACCACCTTACCGGCACCCAAGCCCCCCCTTCACACCGAGTGGACGGTATTTCAACAATCTGATTTCCATAAATCCCATCACTTTATCCGAATCAAATCCACGCCCGATTCCCGTACCAACCGGTTCAATTCGGGCAAATCCTTTTCTTTCAGTGTTTTCCATTTCGCCAATTGTTCATCCGTAAGCTTGAACAGTAATTCACGCACTTCGATGGCCTGTTGGGTGGGCGGAAAATCTCCTTCCACGGTTTGGCCCATCAGGTTGGCTAACTTATCGTTGAGTCGGACCGGGTAATTGAGTGGATCTTGGCTGCTGCGGTTTTTTGTCTGATAAATCGCTTCTTCCACACTGGTCATTACCGAATCGATTTTAGCGGATAAATCCTTGATAGCCTTGAATTTATCCCCCTTGGGCAGTTCGCTGGTGATGGATTTTATTTGCCCGCGCACATTGCGGATTTCTTTGATGCTGCGGTGGGCGGCGGTGAGTTTTGCGCCTACCGATTGCACAAAATCGAATTGCTGAACCAACTCTTGCGCGCTCGCGCTCGTACGCGGGTCCACTAAAATCACAAAGGACTGCTCTTCGGTTTTACCCGCTGCATTAAGACGGATACGGTACTGCCCGGGCACTGCCTTTGTGCCTTCAAGGTCGTAGCTCCAAAGTATCATTCCCTCAAATTTTTCAGCGTCAGGGTACCGATGGTTCCAAATAAAACTGTTCCCTCCGGCTTTCAAATCACTCAATTTACCTCCCCGGCTCTCCCAAGCTGAAGGCAGTTTTTGGTTGGAAAAAAGCTTGATGGTATCCCCGTCGTTTTCCAATATAGCCAAGGTCACGGTATCCTTTTCCCCAGGCTTGTTCTGCAGGAAAAAATGCACGATGGTACCATTGGGATGGTTTTCCCCATTGGTTTTGGAGCCCTTGGAAGCACCGCCACGCATCCTGTACGAAGGCGCGGGTTGGAAAAGATGCAGGTCTTTTTTGCTCAAATCGCCCTTGCTCAAAAAATCCGGCGAGGAAGCTATCTGGTGCAAAGGCGTGAGGTCATCAATCATCCAGAACGAACGGCCCTGCGTGGCAGCTATCAAATGATCGTCTTTGATCGTCAGGTCGGTAATAGGCACGATGGGCAAATTCTGCTGAAACTTTTGCCAGTTCCGACCATCATTGAAACTGAGGTACATCCCCTGCTCCGTCCCTGCATACAATATGCCGCTGCGTTTTGGGTCTGCGCGAACCACTCGGGTAAAGTCTTCATTCCCAATGCCTTCCGTAATCTTTGTCCAGGTTTTGCCAAAATCTTTGGTTTTGAATAGGTACGGGCGGTAGTCTCCTTGTTTGTAACCGGTGCAAGCCAAATAACAACCACCATCGGCGTGTGGGTCAGGCTCCAGGGAGTTGACCATGGTCCATTTGGGCAGGTCGGGCGGGGTCACGTTGGACCAGGTTTTGCCACCATCACGTGTGATATGAACCAAGCCATCGTCGCTGCCGGTCCAAATCAAATCCTTGACCCTAGGGCTTTCAGCGGCGGCGAAAATCGTGCAGTAATATTCCACACTGGTATTATCTTGTGTGATAGGACCACCGCTTGATTTTTGACGCGACTTATCGTTTGTGGTCAGATCCGGAGAGATGGTTTGCCAACTTTGGCCTTCATTGGTACTTACATGCAGGTGGTTGGATGCTACGTACAGTTTTTTAGGGTCGTGTGGACTAAAAAAGACGGGATAATTCCACTGAAAACGGTACTTCGCGTCCTCTGCCCCGTGCCCCATATTGTCTTCCGGCCACACGTTGATGGGCCGGTAGCTTCGGTTTTTATGGTCTACGCGGCTCAAAAAGCCGTGGTATTCACCGCCATACACTACATCGTTGTTCGTTGGGTCTACGGCAATGTGGCCGCTTTCCCCTCCGGCAGTGGGCTCAAAATCGCGGTCGCCAATCGATCCAAGATCGGTTCGGTGTGCAATACGCACACTGCTATTGTCTTGCTGCGCCCCATAAATCCGAAATGGAAATGCGTTGTCGGTAGTAACCCGATAAAACTGTGCCGTAGGTTGATTGTGATAGGTGCTCCAGGTTTCCCCGCCATCGTAACTGATCTGCGCACCGCCATCGTCCCCGATAATCATGCGATTGGGGTCTTCCGGTGCCACCCAAAAATCGTGGTGATCCCCGTGCGGGGCGTATTTGGACTGAAAGGTCTTGCCGCCGTCTTTGCTCTTGTGGTATGCCACATTCATCACATACACCACCTCTTCATCCTTTGAATCGGCATAAATGCGGGTATAATACCAGGCTCGCTGGCGCAGGTTGCGGTCGTCGTTGACCTTTGTCCATTTTTTACCACCGTCATCGGAGCGGAATACACCGCCCGTTTGGCTTTCCATGATGGCCCACACCCGGTCGGGGCGTTCCGGGCTGACTGTGACCCCAATGATGCCAATGGTATCTTTCGGAAGTCCCTCATTTCGAGTGAGTTCTGTCCATGTCTCGCCACTGTCCGTGCTTTTCCAAAGGCTACTGCCCTCGCCTCCGCTGGACAAATCATAGGGGGTCCGGCGTATTCTCCAAAATGAGGCGTAGATAATCCGCGGGTTGGTAGGGTCTAGGCAAACATCCACAGCACCTACGTTATCATTGATGAAATGGATACGTTGCCAGGATTTACCCCCATCGCGGGTCCGGAAAAGCCCACGCTCATCGGAAGCTTTGTAGAGGTCGCCCAAAACTGCCGCGTAAGCAATATCGGCATTGGTGGGGTGGACTCGTATTCTGGGAATATGCCGGCTGTTGATAAGGCCTGCCGATTTCCAGGTACGCCCTGCATCTTCGGTTTTCCACATCCCGGTACCGCTGCTGACGTTTCCACGGACTGTACATTCGCCACCGCCCACATAAATCACATTGTGGTCGGAAGGCGCCACCTCAATGGCCCCTATACTGCCACCAAAGAAGCCGTCCGAGATGTTTTCCCAAGTGCGTCCACCGTCTTGGGTACGCCAAACACCGCCACCCGTTGCCCCAAAGTAGAACAAATTGGGTTTGCCAGCCACGCCCGTTACGGCTGCCGACCTCCCCCCTCGGAAAGGGCCGACGTTCCGCCATTGGAGGGAGGAAAAAAGTTGGTCATTGACTTTGGAAGGCTGCTGAGCATTCGTCGTCGGTTGTTGGGCTACCGCCGTCTTTTTTTGAGCGGCAAGGCAAATCGAAAGGGAGAGGCAAAGACAAAAGAGCGCTAATCGTTTCATGTTGCAGACTGAATTTAGGCTGCAAGGATAGGAAAAACGCCTCAACGCATCATCTTGATTGCAACAAAAATCAAAAGGGTTATGACAACCTGGGTCATCATCAATGCTAAAATGGTCCGTACGATAACCCAAAGTTTATTGCCTCCGAAAAACTGGATGTTGGACCAGGCCAGGAAAGCAGCCCAGGCAGCCATATAAATGGTTAACACACTAAAATAATGCTCCCGATAAAACAAAACCAAGGGCGTGAAAATCAAAATGAAAAAGAATACCCTAAAACCGCCCATAAAGGCCTGAAGCGCCAAATGTTCGGCCAGATTATAACCACTTTTATAGAACAGCAATTTATTGATTAAGGCGGTGATAGGTACCGCAATCAGAAAAACAAGGTTGATGTTCTTACTGATCATCGCACTAACAGGGTTGCTGTTGTGCGTATCCATCTCCAACAAATGAAAGTAATTGGTCAAAAAAGCCGACACTGCAATTGTCAAGACCAGGTAGCTAAATGGATTAAAGTATTGTTTCCGTTTGCCATGCATGTAGGCCTTGGCCGTGATACCCGGTCGCAAGGCAAGTTCTTTGGTCAAGAACAAAAAACCCTTGTCGGCATGGGTAAAAACATGCAACAAATCATGCAGGATGTGGTGCATATCCAAACGATGGGTATGGGCAGATTGCCCACATGCGGGACAAAACCGGACGGAATCTGGAAGTTCGTTACCACAATTCAGGCAGTTGCTCACCTGAAAAGGACTGCTTTGCTCATTGCTTAAAGAATTCATATTGTCATAAGGATGATCAATCCGCATGTTGCAGGTTTAAAACCACCACCCCGTACCGATTGCTCACTTCCATTTGCCATAATTCGTCTTCACTGGTAAGCGTTACCATTCCCTTCGAAAAACTGCTTTTCACTTGCATATCCTTGAGCCACAATGCTTTACCAATAAGATAGCCCTCTTCTAGGGTAATGCCTTTTTGAAAGGTGATTTTTTGGGAAGAGCCCCCTTCGCCATAATCTACTTCTGCTTCCGATCCATTTTTGAACAATTGCTTATACCGTTCGTAACGGGTTTCTCCCTTTGACAATTCAATCCACTCCCCCTTTTTTTCGGATTGTGCAAGCAGGTAAAGTTCAACCGTGGAATAACCGGAATCGCTATCGTCTACGATGGCAATTGGTGCACGGAGCTTTGAAAGGTACCCATCAAACACGTAGCCTTCCTTACCTCCAGCGGTGCTCACTTTTACCCAGAAGCCTTTGATACTGAACCCTTTGAATTCAACCACGGAGTGCGGCTTCTTTTTGAAATCGGTTTTAAGCACTTTGACCGCATCCCCGTGTGCAAGGGTCAGGATACGTCCTCCTTTTGCATCGGGTGTTTTGCGCAATATCAGGCCGCTACCCGCATGGACAAACAGCTCGTCGCCAGGGTTATAAACACCGATACTAAAGGCTATGGACTGGAAAAAGAAAAGAAGGGTGGATAGAAGGGCGATTTTGTTTGTCATGGTATGTATGGCTTAAAAACGCTCGAAAAATAAGCAGTTATTGTGGTTTCAGTCAAAAAAATGCGGCAACCCCGAAAAATCGGAGTTGCCGCCAGTTATTCTATTTCGCCCTATGAGGCGATTATTCGTCCTTAAATTTTAGCAATCTTCAGCGTTTTCACATCACCATTGCCAAAACGTACCCGGGCAATGTACATGCCTGAAGGCAAATCTTCCACGGGCAGGTCTTCTACCAGCATTTCACCGGCTGGGATGTTGATGCGGTGCAATACAGCGCCGTTGGTAGCCGAAATTTCGATGTTCACGTCTGTATCGTACTGGATAGCATTCATGATACGAAGTGTTTTGGCCACAGGGTTAGGCGCAATCAGCACACCATTGGCGGCAGAGAATGACACTTCGATGGTACGGATTTCAGAGAATGCCTCTTGTCCCATGCTGCTCAAGCGACGGATGCGGTAATGGTTGATGCCAATCACCGGCGTCTCGTGCAAGTAGCTGTAGTAGTTTGGATTTACAGCATCCTGTTTGCCCATGATGGTGGTCACATTGCGCCAAGTCTGCAGGTTCGTAGAATGCTGTACCGTGTAAGAGTACTCGGTGGCTTCTGGGAACGTAGACCAATCCATCAAGACACTTGACTGACCCGTTTGCTGTACCGTGAAGTTCATGTTGAACTGAGGGCAGTCAGGCGTACCAGCTGGCATTACCGTGATGGTCACGATGTTGGACTCCAAGAATGGGCATTCATCGCGGCGTGCACAGCGCATGTATTTAGCGGTTTCAAACAGTGGACCGGGCGAGTAGCTTGCACCGGTTGCGCCTGGAATTGGAATCCAGGTTGGGGGTGCTTGACCCACTTGCACAAACTGCAACCATTGGTAGTTGATCACGCCACTACCACCCACAGGAGGCAGGGAGGCAACAATAGGTGCTGGCGTTTCGCCTTCACAAATCGTCTGATTGCAGCAAATAGCACCGGCATTGGTGACGTTGTCGCAAATGATGTGGATACCTGCATCAAAGCACAGGTCGTCTGGCTGGCCCGCCACAATCGTGAATGGGTCCGTTTTGCCATTGGTTTTCACATCACTGTCTTTGCAATCGTTGTTGACCCAATCTTTGTTCGTCCATTGATATCCCGCTGGTTTATTGCTGAACATCAAGATATACGTGCCTGGTGTAACACAGTCAAAGAAGTAGTTACCGTTGGCATTGGTGGTCGTATTGCCTACCGTAATATCATCGGGAGTCCCGAAAGCAGCATCAGGACCAGGCTTGATAAGCATCACCTGGATGTTTGGCACCCCGGTTTCAAGTGTTGGATGCTGGAAACCATTGTAGTCGTCATCGTACCAAACCCAGTCACCGATTTTGATTCCGTTATTGGTGGAGCCAATGGTAACCGATGCCGTTGCGGTACATTGATTGGCATCCGTGACCGTCACGGTATAGGTCTGGTTGCCTTGAAGGTTGATTGCCGTAGCGGTCGTTTCGTTGTTGCTCCATAGGTAGGTGTATCCAGGAGTGCCGCCCATTACACTGGCCGTTGCGGTACCTGGGGTAGAGCAGTTGGCATTGGTAGAGGCCGTAATCACCACATTGGGCGGGAGGGATGCTGCGATGCTGACAGACGCAGTTGCTGTACAACCTGCTGCATCCGTAACGGTTACTGTATAGGTGCCTGCGCCCAGGTTGTTGACTGTGGCTGTGGTGCTGGCTCCTGGGTTGCTCCAGAGGTAAGTGTATGGACCGGTTCCACCCGAAGCGGAAACCGTAGCCGATCCTGTATTAGATGCACATGCCGAAGGCGAACTGCCAGAAATGACAGCTGTGGGTGCTCCAGTTTGGGTAATGGTGGCCATCCCAACGGCGGCGCATCCGTTTGCATCTGTTACCGTTACACTGTGGGTGCCTGGGGCAAGATTGGTAGCGGTAGCTGTGGTTTGGCTGCCTGCGGAAGCTGACCAGAGATAAGTATAGGGGCCCACACCACCTGTTGCGGACGCTGTGGCCGTGCCGCCACCCGTACATGTGGCTTGCGCATCGATGGTCACCGTTACGGTTGGGCCTTGAGATTGGACAATTGTTACCAAAGCAATGCCAAAGCAACCACCTGCATCCGTGATGGTTACGCTGTGCTGACCGGCAAGCAAGTTGGTTGCGGTAGCAGTGGTTTGGCCGTTATCCCATGCAAAGGTATAAGGTGGGATTCCACCCGTCGCCGAAGCGGTAGCAGAGCCACCCGTAAGGCAGGTTGCCGGAGCGGTAGCCGTGGCTGATGGCACAAGCGGTGGAGCAGGCACAATCGTCACATTACCAATGCCTTGGCAACCTGTTGTGATGTCCACTACCGTTACAGTGTGTGGGCCGGCTGCAAGATTGGTGGCCGTGGCCGTCATTTGACCATTGTCCCAGGAATAAGCGTAGTTGCCAGAACCGCCGGTTACCGTGGCAGAAGCGCTGCCCCCTACTACACAACCTGCTGGTACGGTAGGCGTTACGGTTACAACCAATGCGGTGCTGTTGTTGATGACGGTGACTGAATTGGAACAGCTACAACCATTGGCGTCCACTACTGTGACAGAATAGGTTCCAGCCGGCACAGCGATGCTAGGGCTGGACTGGCCATTGCTCCAATTGATTACATACGGAGGCGTGCCGCCCGTTACGGTAATGGTGGCCGTGCCGTTCAAACCGCAGTTGGCCGGAATGGAAGAAGGCGTGCAAACCAATTGAGCAGGCTGCAAAATGGTTACTGAAGTAAAGTTGGAACAACCAGTACCTTGGTCAACCACCGTCACCGTGTAAGTGCCCGGAGCCAAGTTTATGATATCGGTGCCAGTGCCGCCGTTGCTCCAGCTGTAAGTATAAGGACCGACGCCCGACATTACGCTGACGTGGGCCGTGCCGTTGTTTTGTCCAAAACAGGTTACATCCGTATGAGTGGTCATCAACCAGATGCCCTCGTCCCAGAACCCAACTTCACAAAAATCGGTGGCGGTGCAACCGTTGGCATCTGTGACGGTTACAGTATAAATCCCTGCGGCCAAACCCTGTATTTCCGGGGTGACTGCGCCGTTGTTCCAAAGATAGGTGTAAGGAGGAGTGCCACCATTGGGAACTGCTGCGGCCGTACCATCGGGCACATTGCCGCAAATTTGGCTTTGGCAGTACACGTCCACCCCGATTCCAGGTGCTTGGGTGATGGTGATACAACCCGTGCCGGTGCCAAGGTCAATATCCGTGACCGTCACGCAATAGTTGCCAGGGGCAAGGCCCGTGATGGTCTGGGTAGTAGCCCCATTGCTCCATAGATAGGTGTAAGGAAACCATCCGCCAGATGGGTTAGCGGTAGCAGTGCCGTTGTTGTTACCGGCACAGGTAACATTGGTGCCAGTCACGGTAACCACAATCGGTTGGGCTTTCATGATGGTTGGCAACATAAATGCCAACATCAAAGCCAGAAAGGGCAATCGGAAATTTAGATAGGGTGTGGTAGACTTTTGTCCCATGGGAAACAAGTTTTTTAACTGTAATCGGATATGAATGACACTCAGAGATTATGCACGACAAAAGACGGGCCACTTTGAAAAAGTAACCTGTATCTCATGTACAGACGGGGGGAGCGGATTGAAAAAGGGCGAGAGATTAAAAGGGGGAAGTCTTATGCTTGACAAAAGTAGGCCCTTTTTGGCGTAGCAAGGTGTTCTCAGGTTGTTAATTTTTTTTTTCAAAGTGGGCTTGTGTCGGATAGATTGCCCTTTGGACGGAGCCTTTAACACGAAAGTCACCAAGTTACACAAGGTGATTTTTCAGATACCTTGTTGATCACCTGGTGACTTTCGACCAAAAAACTTGGAACAAATGCGGTCAACGCCTGATTTGCAAGGGTTTAGACGCTGATTTCCCGGAACGGTCCAGGACATGAAGGATGTAGTTGCCAGTGAGCAAATTGCCCAATTGAAAACTTTCCTGAACTTGCCCTTGCAGGTTTTGCAAATGTACCAAACGACCTTGCGCATCAAAAACCAATACCTGACGGAGGCCCTCGCCTTGAATGGTGACCGAAGTGCTGGCTGGATTGGGGAAAACGTCAAAAGCAATGCTTTCAGGAGTATTTGCGCCGACAAAATCGGCATAATGAAAGCGGCTATATCTGTTGAGGTCCCAATCCCCAGCGTTCCAAAGTTCCACTTTGGCATTCAACCAATTGGATTCATCATCATATTCGTTCAGTTGCCGAATGGAGCCAACCCAGTTGCCCGCATTCCATTGTTCAGAGAGGAAAGCCGTGATATTGTGGTTCGCGTCATAATTTAAGGTTGTCCGTGCTTGATTTACCCAAGTACTACCCCCCCATTGCTCTGAAAGTGTTTCGGTCTGATATCCTTCGCTATCGTACGAATGCGACGTGCGGCTACTATTTTCCCAGGAAACGCCATTCCAGTGCCCAAAAGTGGTTTGAAACAACTTTCCGTTGGGGTAATAGCTGAATAATTCTCGGCCGGTTTCCAACCAGACATTGTTCACAAAATCCCAAACATGGGTAGATTTGCTTTCGACCAATGTTGAATTGGGAAAATAGGTGTACTGAGTCTGTGACCGATCCGTCCAAACGCCATTTTGAAGCTCCTGGTACGTCTGGGTTTCCAACAAACCCTCCGCATTGTAACTATACAGATACTGGGTACCGATTCCGGCGGAACTCAGCAGTTTCCCATCCGTATCATAGACTTTATACGAGGCCCATTGAATCAACCATTGGACACCATCCCATTTTTCATTCACCACGGACAATTCCCGGCCCTCGGCATCAAAAGTAAAGGAGGTACGGCGCACATCGACCCAGCCATTGACGTCGTCGCCTTCCTGGGTGAGGGAATACAGCAAGCGGCCCTCAGCATCGTATGCATGGTCAATAATTCGCGATTTCAAGCCCCAGTTGCCAGTCGTCGGGTCCAATTTCCAGGTTTTGTTCAGGTTGGGGTGGAGGTTGCTGTTGTATGCGATGGTCGTGGAATCACCACTGGTTATTTGCCCCAAAAAGGAATAGATGCTTGAGTTTGCAATTTGCAGCTTGGTCTGCCCAATTGCGGTTGAAACGGCCAAAAGGCCAAACAGTAGTAGAAATGTAGGCTTACTTTTCATAAAAAAACGTTTTGTTTTGGTTAAGTTTCCAAAAGCAAATTTAGCACTGCTTTTTATTAATCCCAATATTAGCCCTAGTTACTTCACT
The DNA here is from genome assembly GCA_022842255.1 of Saprospiraceae bacterium. GTDB lineage: Bacteria > Bacteroidota > Bacteroidia > Chitinophagales > Saprospiraceae > M3007. Next base: position 12,732 of record JALHPW010000046.1, read on the forward strand.
GCCGGCGGTTTATTCAGCTTTTGCCCCCCCCCCCTGGCAATCGCATCAACGCCTGATTTGCAGGGGCTTAGTGCCTGTTTTCCCGGAATTGTCCATGACTTGGAGTAGGTAGTTGCCGGCGGGAATAGGTCCCAAAAAGAGGACTACCTCATCCTGGCCCCGCAGATTGTGGGTGCCATGCAGTAGCCCCTGCAAATCAAAAATTTTAGCTTGATGAAGACCACTGCCTTTCACCGTAATCGAGGTGTTTGCCGGATTGGGAAAAGCCTGAAAACCAAGTGTTTCGGGGCTGTGGGCAGGAGAGGTTTTCGTGTAATAATTGCGACCAAACCCGTCTCTGACCCAGTTTCCATTTTGCCAAATATGGGTAACCGCTGTGTCTAAAAACCCGGATAATTCGTTGTAATAGTTGATCTGTGTGCTGTTTTCCCAAATCCCCCCAATCCAGTTTTGAACCAGGATTTGATTGATTTCCTGATTGGAATTGTACGTCCTTGTCTGCTTGGTATTGTTTTCCCATGCGTTATTTCCCCAAGATTGATAAACACGTGTCTCTTCCGCACCAAACCCTGTATAGGTAAACACGTTTTTTTCGTGGTTTTCCCAATTAACGCCCGACCACCGCTGCAAACTATTTTCAGCGGGTTGGCTCATGGGCGCAGGTGTGTAAATCAATGTGTTCAACCAGCGGTCCTCCCATGCACCGTTTACAAAAGATTGGCAAAGGATGGATGTATTTAAGCCTTGTTGGTCATAATGGTAGTTCCACTTGGTGGTAGGTGTTTCATAAACAAGCAGCTTGCCTTGGCCATCAAACGTCCGCTTTATCTCCGATAAATATTCCCATTCCCCGTTTATCCAGGATTCCTTTAAGTCGCTAATCGCATTCCCTTGTCCATCATAAGTGAAGGTAAATCGGGTATTGTCCTCCCACTGATTATCAGCATTCGGCGATTGTTGAATGTACCTCCAAAGCTGGTTATTCGCGTCATATTCCCTTTGATACCAACGATGGTACTTGGTCCAGTTGTCATCTTCCCAGATAAGCTCCACGGTTTCCTGAGGCTGGCCTTCGTCATTGTAAGCAAACGTTAGGGAGTCTCCCCAAAGAATGGACCCGTTGTTTGTGTTCCATTGCACATAATTAGTCCCTATCAAAAGCTTGGTACTTCCGCCTTGTCCGAAAACAGGGGAAACCGAAAAAAGGATAAAAAACACGAGGAAGGTAAAAGAATGGTTCATACTATTCTAATGCTTGATAATAAGTGAAATTGCGTTGATAAAACTACTAAATTGCCGGATGTTATGGTTTTGAAAAATCCGATTTGGCCAAAAATTGTCACCTTCCAGTTAAATCCCATCACCCGCCAACTTTTTGTCCAAAAATGAGTTTAATTTGCCGCCCCGAAACAACCTTTGGGGAGCTTCGGCACTCTTTCAGACTAGCACCAAACTTTCAGGTTTGAGTTGTTTTGCGGTTTTGGGTTCAACGGGTGTCTGT
>JALHPW010000047.1 GCA_022842255.1 Saprospiraceae bacterium
CCCTTATCTGCTCGTGGTTGGTAGCATCCCAAAAGAGCGGTTCGGGGTGTACATGGGCATTATCAACATGATGATTGTAATCCCGATGATCATCCAGACCCTTAGCTTTGGGATGATTTACAAGACGTTTTTGGGGAGCAATCCAGGCACCGCCATTACCGCTGCTGGCGTGTTGTTGCTAATTGCGGCGGCGGCAGTGTTGCGCATGCGGGTGGTAGAAGCAGACAACGAAGCGGTGGTCATGCCAACGGGAGGCCACTGATGGGACATGAGCATTGGGGTTTAAATGCTAACCCTGGCAGCATTTTTTTGATTGACGATTAATAGATTACATGATTGTTGATTTTTGAAGGAGGAGATGGACGATTGGATGAATGCTTGATTGATGATTTTTGAAGTAGTCAGATACCCCATTTAACCCGCCTAGAAGTCTGGGCATCAGCAACTAAATTTCAAACAGTAATCTTTTCATGTACGACCGCAGTCTTCACCCTCAAGTAAACGCCATACTTGCCCAAGCAGGAATGGGACTTGAAGACAACCTGTTTTATGCAAGAGTGATGGCCAATGTTGCCACCCTCCGCAAGCTATACCGGGAGCTTTACGAGGAGCACCCACTTTGTGAGCAAGGTTTTGAACAACTCCTGCGGGTAATCGCCGATGCCGCGCGCAATCGCCCTGCGTTTTTGAAAGCAAAAGACGAACAAAAGGCGCAAAAAGACCACTGGTTCCTGAGCAATGAAATTGCCGGGATGAGCTTATATGTGGACCGCTTTTGTGGCGATTTGAAACAACTGGGCAATAAACTGGACTATTTCCAGCAACTCGGGGTCAATTTTTTGCACCTCATGCCCCTTTTCCAAAGTCCGCCAAACGAAAGCGACGGCGGGTATGCCGTGTCTGATTTTCGGAAGGTGGACGAGCGTTTTGGCAGTCTGGACGATTTGAAAAATTTGATTCAGCGGATGAGCGAATCCGGTATGTACGTAATGCTCGACATTGTCTTAAACCACACCTCTCACCACCATGAATGGGCCTTGAGGGCCAAAAAAGGTGAGACAAAATACCAGGATTACTACTATTTCTACGAAGACCGGCGCCTGCCCGACCTCTTTGAGAAAACCATGCCGGAGATATTCCCAGAAAGCGCACCGGGCAGCTTCACGTACGTGGAGGAGTGCAATCAATGGGCGATGACGGTGTTCCATAATTACCAGTGGGACTTGAATTACACCAACCCACAGGTGTTGTGCGAGATGTTGGACACCATTCTCTTTTATGCGAATTTGGGGGTGGACGTGTTGCGCATCGATGCTCCGGCGTTCATCTGGAAACAACTGGGCACCACTTGCCAGAACTTGCCCCAAGCGCATACCATCCTCAAAATCATCAAGTTGTGTGTGGAATCCGCCACGCCTGGTATGGCGCTTTTGGGCGAGGCAATTGTGGCGCCAAAAGAAATCATGAAGTATTTTGGCACGGATGAGTTTACCGCGCGCGAATGCGATTTCGCCTACAATGCCACCCAAATGGCCACCCAATGGGATGCCTTGGCTACCGGCGACGTCCGCCTCATGCTGGCCTCACAGCCAGACCTGCTCCAAAAACCCTTCGGAACCTCCTGGATTACCTACACCCGTTGCCACGACGATATTGGCTTGGGATATGAAGATGCGGCCATCAAACAGGCCGGCTTTACCCCTTTCGATCACCGGAAATTTATCAAGGATTTCTACTCAGGCGAGGTGGAATACTCCCCCGCGAAAGGAGCTTTGTTTTCTGTCAACCCAAAAACACAGGATGCCCGGATTAGCGGGACACTGGCCTCTTTGTGCGGCCTGGAAAAAGCGCTGGAATCAAAAAATGAAGCCGAACTGGAATTGGCTATCCGCCGAATCCTATTGATGCAAGCTTGTAGCTTTTTTATCGGCGGCGTGCCAATGTTGTTTTACGGCGACGAGCTGGGTTACACCAACGATTACAGCTACTTGAAGGATCCGGCAAAAAGCTACGACAACCGCTGGATGCACCGTCCCATAATCGATTGGAAAAAGAACCAAAAAGCCGAAAAAGCCGGGACCGTGGAACACCGCATTTTCGCCGCAACCAAACGGCTTTTGGATCTCCGAAAATCATTGCCTGTGGTGGCCGATGTTAAAAATCTCTACTGGTTGACCACCCACCACCACCAACATGTAGCCGGTTTCATCCGAACCCTAGGGGAGCATAAATTGGCGTGTTTGTTCAATTTTAGCAGTCAAACCGTGCATTTGTACACCGGGATTATCCGCGAACAAGGGATACACGGGGCCCTGTTCGACCACTGGAAAAACGAAACCTGCTTCTTGGAGGCAGATGGGAGTTTTTTGAAAATCGAGCCTTATTCGTTTTTGTTGTTGGAGGCTCGTTGATATTGGTGGGACACGGATTGCGCGGATGAGACACGGATTAACTATGCGAGGAGGCCGTCTCATAAGTCATGTTTTTCTCTTCACCGCAGAGGCGCAAAGACGCAGAGTTTTTGATAATCAACCTGTTATGACTCTGTGCCTTTGATATTGGTGGGACACGGATTGCGCGGATGAGACACGGATTAACTATGCGAGGAGGCCGTCTCATAAGTCATGTTTTTCTTTTCACCGCAGAGGCGCAAAGACGCAGAGTTTTTGATAATCAACCTGTTAAGACTCTGTGCCTTTGCGTCTCTGCGGTGAAAAACACTTATGAAACAACCTCACAACACGCAGCAGAAGGCAATCAACTACGCACCACCATCAACTTCCCGCTCTGCATCAAACCATTGTTCAAGATCCGAATGGTGTAAAAACCTGCCGCCAAGTCATTGATGAACACCACATTCGGCCCTGCGGTGGGCTTTTCAATCTTGCGTACGGCTTTTCCCTCCGAGTCGTAAATGGTCACCGACTGTACCTCAAAAGGAAGTTCGAGCGTGAATTGGTCCACGGCTGGATTGGGGTAATACAGGGCTTGCATCATCGGGCCGGGCTGTTGCTGCGGGTCGTTTTCAAAACGGATTTCGGATTTGCCTTCACAGGTCTGGATGGTAGTGTACTCCGTGATGAGGCGTACCAACAGGTTGTTCAGGGGCTCTACCTTATACTCGTCGGTGGTGGGGGCAATGTGTTTACCGCCGATGCCAGAGTGGTCGGTCAGGAAAACATAGGTCCCGTTGGTGGCCAGGCCAAAAAATTTCATCAGGAATTCGGTGTCCTTTTGAATGCCACTCGCTGCAATCGGCACAATGCGAATGCCCCGACGAGCGGCTTCCCGGATGCTTTTTTGAAGACTGGCGTTGATCAACTCGCCTTGGTGCGGGCTGGCATCGAGCACCAGAAAGCAAATGCGCGCCACGGCATGTTCGCTCCAGTTTTGGGTAAAAATCGCTTCTTCCAAGGCGCTGTGTACGGCCTCTGGATAATCTCCTCCGCCTGCTGCAAACTGTTGCTGGATAAACTCCACAGTCTTGGCAATGTCGGTCGAAAGGCCACTGTTTTTGGTAACATACTCATCGCCCTGGTCGCGGTAGAATACGGTGCCCATGCGGTACTCCAGCCCTGGGTTGCGGCTTTTTGCGCGGCCAATCACATCGAGCAATTCGGTTTTCAGGTACTCGATTTCATCGCCCATACTGCCCGTGGCATCCACGGCCCACACGATGTCCACGTTTTTAGGCGCACTGCATTCCACGTTGATTTTTAGATAGTTAAAACCTTCTGATGCAGATTTTGGATTGGCAATAGGGTGTTTTTTGCCATCTACCCAGGCTTCAACGCGGAGCCTTTCGGTTTCTTTTTTTGCACTGAACAGCCCGGCCCAAAGTTCGGCCTTGCCCGTATTGTCCGTCCGTGCCTCCCAAATCGTAGTGCCCTCGGTGGACTTTAACTGTACCACCGCATCTGCAATGGGGAATCCATTGTCGTTGGTCAACATCACGGTGTAGCGCTGACGTGGGAAAAAACCATACATTTTCTGGTACTCATCCGTCTCGCCATCGGCCAGGATATCCACCCAGTGCCGGTTCCAGTTGTGGAGGTCATTCCATTCGCCAGCGGTAAGCAGTCCGGCGCGGGGAGCAGGTTGGGTCGGGGTTCCGGTAATGGGAGCCTCCTCTTCGTCTGTGTGGATGGCGTCGAGGACGGGTTTTGAATCTTTGAAATCAATTGAACCACTGGTAGGGGCTGGCTCCAACATCTCGGGAGGAAGGCTGCCTTCTATGACCTTTAAACCTTCAAGGTCTTCCACTGGAGGCGTGGTTCCGCTCACCCGAACCCCATCAATATAATAATCAGTGGGGGTAGTCCTGGAGCCTTTGATTTTGAGATCATCGGCATCAATGGGTCCTGTTCCAGGGGCAATGGGGGCAGTTTTGGATGGAGCTGGTGATTTTGTTGTGGGGGCAGATTTTCTTTTGGCCCCGGCATATTCAGCAGGGCGTTCGTCTTTTTTTTCCTTGGAGCGTTCTTCACCAGTGGTGGTTGCTTTGATTGCGTCCAGATTCTTGGTAGGCAGGTTTTTGATTTGCTCGGAGCTCAGTGTTTGGCCGCTTGCGGTTTTATCCTGTTCAACAAGCGGGACTTTATACGCAACGACTACGACTTCTTCCAGTACTGAACTAGTCGACAAAACAGCGTTTTGGGTCGTAATTTTTCCTTCTAAAACACGAACCCCGGTCATGCGTTGTGCCTGATAGCCCGTATAGGAAAATTCCACATCGTAGGTGCCTGCATCCAGGTTGATACGGTAGTCGCCATTAAAGTCCGTAATGCCGGCTCGTACTAATTCCGAGCCACGCAGTACCCGGACTGTGGCCCCAATCAGGGGTTCTTTACCATCGGATACATTTCCGGTCAGAACGGTGTTTTCAGCAGGTGCAAAAAGAGAGGCGATAAAAAGCCAAAGGGAGGAGAGGAAGAGAGAGATTTTCATAAGCAAAGTAGCTTTTGGTCATAATGTTATAGGTGAACATCTTGTGTGGGGTAAGGGATGGTGGTTTTAGGGGAATTACATAAAGCGGGAGATTTTTTAATTGGATTGTGTCAAAGGCCCAGCGGGCCTAAATCTTTGTAGCCTTGGCGGATTTAATTGGGTGCCCAGCCCAGCGGGCCGGTATGGATTAGGTCATGATACCGACCCTATGGGTCGGATGAAATATCCTTGGGCGTTTCTACAAAGATTTAGGCCTGCTAGGCCTTTTGGCACAGCCCCATTTCCCCCGCCTTATTTCACCCCGTGAAAGCGAAGCAAATGTCCTGGCTCCTGTTCATTGTAAACGCAGAGAATCAGCGTATTGCGCTGGTTGGGGAAGAGGATTTTGATGGGGTTGTGGGCATAGCCACGGTCGGCAAAAAGTTGGAGCTGGCTGAGTCTTGGTTTTTTGAACAGCTTGAGTTCGGCGATGGTTTCTGGAAGCGGCACATCGGCGTAGCCTTCTTCTACGAGGAATTGCTTCAGCATTTCATAGGCCGTACTCAGACGCGAACCGGTGAAGGCGGTCCGGTATTCCCATCCATCGCAGCTGCCGCACAGATAATTGCTGCCAGCCTCCGGGAACTGCTCGCGCATGGGCACGTGCGGCTCTGACGGCGGAGCGTCCTCAACAGCGGCAGTTGGGCTTTCTTCTTCCCATTCTTCCGCGAATCCAAATTCATCGTAGTGCAGCAAACTGGGTCAAAATTTGGGCAAAGATAAAACTTTTTGTTGATTATATGGGTGTTTGTTGATTTGGTAATTTGAGGTGCCAGGGCTTGGTATTCGTGCCTATGTCCAAGAAAACACAGATATCATACGCTGGCACCTCAAATTACCAAATCAACCATTAATCAAATTTGACTACCCGCATATTGGGTACCTGTAGTTCTGAGGGATGAATTGCCATGTCGCAGCGCAGCGAAGACAACCACACAAGCCATGTAACCCAAAATATCATGACAAAATCTACCCGGAAAGCCCGGTTTGTGTAGTTGTCTTCGCTGCGCTGCGACATGACAGTGGTGAGTACCCAATAAACGGATAGTCAGTTAATCAAATAACTACTACAACCTATTTTTTCTCCAGGCGTTCCCGCGCCTCTTTAGCTTCCTGGTATTCGGGCGACATCCCATTGGCCTGTTTGTAATCCGCCAAGGCGGCCTCCAGATTGCCCAGTTTTTCGGAAGCAACGCCCCGGTAAAAATAGGCTTTCACAAAGATGGGGTCTACCTTGGTAGCAATGTTGAAATTGTCGTAAGCCTTTGAAAATGAATCCAATTCGAGGTAAATAGCCCCCATATCGAAATACGCATTGGCATAATCCGGGTCGCGCAGCAAAAGGTCGCGGTAAATCTCAAATGCCTTATCGAATTGTCCCTGGCGTTTAAAATACACCGCTTTAAATTCTTGAGCTTCCAAGTACGTGGAATCTACCCGGAGGGCATTGTCGTAATATTGAACCGCCACGGGATTGAGTCGATTGCTAAAAATCCGTCCGAGAAAGAACCATGCATCGGCGTTGTCGGCATCAATTTTTACGGACCGCTGCAGGGACGCGATGGCATTGGTGGTGTCGCCTTTGTCCAGGGCGACGCGGCCTGCCATGTAAAAGGCTTCGGCGTTTTGGGGGTCGCGTTGGAGGATTTTATCGAGGGTGGCGAGCGCGTCGCCGTGTTTGCGGACGATTAACTGGAATTCACTCAGTTTCAGCAAAGTGGGTATGCGGTCTGGGAACCGTTGGGCGGCCAATTTGAGCACGTCAATGGCCCGCCGCGAATCATTGGGGCGGGCATAGTCCAGCAAGACATCGGCCAACAAATGGTAGTAGGCGGGTTGCATGGAGTCGCGCCGCATGGCCTTTTCCAAATCGGCCATGGCCTCGTCGTAGGCATCCAGTTTGTAATAAGTGGTGGCGCGGAGGTAGAGCAGGGTATCGTTGTTGGGGTCCTTTTCCAAGAGGGCACTGAGCTCCGTCAGTTGGGGGTCGGCCTCTAGTCCTTGGGCTGCTTTGGACGGTGGAGGAGCCGGGGCGGGATAAAAATACCAAACGGCCCCTGCGATAAGGGCTACTGCTATAACTGCTAGAATGATTTTGCGATTCATGGTGTCAGAAAATTGAACGGCAAAATTAGCCGCTTTCTCCAGAACCGACTTTTGATTTAGCGAATAAGGCGAAATTGGTGGGCAATGGCCTTTTTGGGTGAGCAAAAAAAATAGCAGACCCTTTAGAGGAGCCTGCCATGTTTTGTTGGATTTACTTTACAGCCAATCCAGCTTACTACCGTAGTTACTTTTTCGTTTGAAGGTCAAAAATCGACCTTTATAAAATCTCTATCTTCCAGAATAGGGTAGGTTCCGGAATGTATTTTGTAAGCGGGAATACCCAATCTTAACAGCACAGTGGTTGGCACATCCATGGCAAAAGGCATTTCAAAATACCCTTTCCCGAAATGTAGGGCCAACACCTCTTTGGGCAAATGCCGTTTCAGGAAAAGCAATCGAAGTCGCCTTTCCGGGGTTAGCCGAAAATAAGCCTTAAAGGGCGGGCAACAATTTTTCCTGACCGAGTGTCTATCACTTGTCGTTGGCTGCGTATTCAACATGAAGGCGGGTATTAAAAATTTTACGCTGCTGTTCGTCACAAAAGTCGATGTTTGCAGGGGGAAGGGACTTGCCGTTTTTTCCCAAATACATGACTAAAATCCCCATGCCAGATGCTGCACTAGGTGTACTGTCGAATAAAACAGATGCCAACAACCATGAAACCAACCTTCCCTTTCCTGTTCTTGGCCTTGTTGCTTTTTGCGACCCGTGGCTCCGCACAAGTGCGGATGGAGCAAATTGGGGTAGCGGAGGGGCTTTCTCAAGGCTTCGTCACAAGTATCATTCAAGACTCCCGAGGGTTTATTTGGATAGGAACCTTCGATGGCCTCAATCGGTACGATGGCTATACGGTCAAACGATTTACCCCTAAACCTTTTGACAACTGGGCGCTCCAAGCTTCTTACATCACCCAACTTTACGAAGACCCTAGAAACCTGATTTGGGTAGGCACCCACCAAGGGATTTACGTGTTCGACCCGCTCAGCGAACGGTTTGTCAATCTTAGCACCCCCCATTACAAGTTGCCAGCCACCGAAGTCTATTCGGTTACGGGCGACCGGGATGGTGACATTTACTTGCACATACCAGGCGATGAGGACAAGGTTGGTTTTTATCGGTTGAAACCGCCGCCCGATTTTGTGCAGCAAATACGAAACAAAAAATCTCCCTTAAATGGCATTGTGATCGACCGGGTAGGATTCCCCGGCAATTCCAATGCTCCATTTATGGTATTTGATTGTGTAGGGGATACGATGATTGTGGTCCGCGATAGTTTGGGCCATACGTATCGGCTTTCCCCAAAAGAAAACCTATTGCGCCCATTCGACCCAAACCTTTTGCCGGGCAGTCCGTCCGTCGACCACAGTATCTGGTGGGGAAAACATGAAAGTTGGTTTTATAGGTGGCAGCGACCCGATGGTCGTGACGAAAACATTTCTTCTCAAAGATTGCTGAAAGCACTTCGGCTCAAAGAGGGCAAAACAGCGCTTTATGGAATTGAACAGGGGCTTTTTATAAAGAAGACCAACGAGCGCCCACTACAATTTGACCTCAGTTTCCCGCCTGAAGCCGTTTCAGTAACCCCCGATTTCAAGCAGGCCTTCAGCCCCTTATTCAAAATCAACAAATCGCCCACCAATGCAGTTTTAGCGGATAAAAGTGGGGTAATCTGGGCTGGGACAGGCGGAGATGGGGTTTGGAAAATCAATCTCAACCAATTGGCCTTTAAGAACCTGCTGGAAGGGGTATCATTATCTACCCTGCGTGAATTGTCGGATGGGCGCATCTGGTTGAGGACGTATAGCGGTAAAAACCTGATCGTAAATGCCGTAAACCATCAACTTGAACCAGAACCCTGGGCGGGACTTGGTATCAAAAATTCAATTTATAATGTACTGGAAGATCGGCAGGGACAGATTTGGCTGGTAGAAAGCGGCCGACACCTAAACCCAGTGAACAAATTATGGAAATTTAATAAGGATATCAGGCAACTCACGGCCTTCTCCGAACAAATTCCTATGCTGGAGAATGTCGCTGAAAAACTTTTTGAGGACCGTGATGGGAATATTTGGATCGCAGCACATAAGGGCTTGATATTCCGTTGTCGACCCGGCCAACAGCGTTTAGAGCGTTTTTCGTATGCCCATTTTACTGCCCATAAAACCAACAACCTGCGCGCCACCGCCATCGGCCAGGACAAAAGCGGCGTGATCTGGATTGGAACCAATCACGGGTTGTTGCGTATGGAGGGCCCAAACACCGATTCCCCGAAGTTTACCTTGTTGCAACACAATGCCCAAAAACCGGGGACAATTAGCGTCAATTGGGTCACGAGTATTTGCCCGGACCCTTCCAACGATGATTTCTTTTGGATTGGCACCCGAGGCGGAGGCCTCAATCACTTCAACCTCAAAACCCAACATTTTTCCTTTTTCACGGAGGCTCCTTATGGCTTACCGGATAATGTGGTCTACGGGGTTTTGTCAGACAATCTTGGGAATTTATGGTGCAGTACCAACCGCGGGTTGTGCCGATTTGACCCCAAGCGCAATACATTCGTAACGTATCAAGCTTTGGATGGTTTGTTGAGCACAGAGTTCAATACCAACTCCTACCTGCGTGCCCGCGATGGCCGGTTGTGGTTTGGGGGGGTCAATGGTTTGAACGTATTCCGACCAGAAGATATCCAATCGGGCAATACACCTCCCAAAGTAGCCATTACCGCCATCAAAGTGCTTGGCGTGACGCGTTTGCCCGACAGCGAAGGGATACTTTCATTGCCTCTTGAGGAAAACAATGTGCTTTTTGAGTATGCTGCTTTGGATTTTACCAACCCGGGGGCCAATCGGTTTCGGCACCGACTCCGGGGGATAGACAAAGACTGGGTTTATGATGGCACCAACCACAGTGCCAATTATGCCGCCTTGCCCCCTGGGAAGTATGTGTTTGAACTGCAAGGCGCTACGGCAGATAGCCCTTGGAGTGAGCAAACGATCTTGTTCGAACTCAACATCCTTCCACCTTGGTACCGTACCTGGCTTGCTTATTTTTGTTATGGTTTAATATGTGCCGCCCTGATTGGGGGCATTATCCGCTATCGGGTCAAGTGGTTCAAGCTTCAGCACGAAGCGGAAACCAATCAACGGGAGTCTGAGCGTTTGAAATCGTTTGAGACTGTAAAAAATCAGTTTTTTGCCAATGTTGCGCACGAATTGCGCACCCCGCTGACCGTCATTTTAGGCTTGGCCAATCGCCTTAAACAGGGTGTTAAAAAGGAAGAAGTTGAAGAAAATGCATACACCATTGTGGAGCAGGGCAACACTTTGTTGTACCTGACCAACCAGATTTTGGACCTGGCCAAGTTGGAAAGCCAACAATTCACACTCAAGCTTTCCAACGGCAATTTCAGCCAACAGGTGCTGTACATTGCCGGATCGCTCATGCCGCTGGCGGAAAGCAAGGGCTTGCGTTTGGTGGTTGAAAATCAACAGTCGGACATCTGGATGGATTTCGACCCAGGGAAAATCCGAAAAATCCTGAACAACTTGATTTCCAACGCCATTCGACACAGTTTTCCTGGCGGGGTCATTCATCTGGCTACTTCCCTGGAGCAAGAAAATCAATGGGTGAAAGTAACGGTGAAGGACGAAGGGGAAGGGATTGCTCCGGAAGATTTGCCGCATATTTTCGAGCGGTACTACCAAGGGGCCCAGACCATTGGCAAAACCGGGGCTTCCGGACTTGGGCTCACCTTGGTCCGCGATTTGGTCCGCCTGATGGACGGCAAGGTGGAGGTTGAAAGTATCCAAGGCAAGGGCACTACGTTCTCGGTCTTGCTGCCCATCCGCAATGAGGCGCCACAGCTCGACAACCAGCCCCTTCAACCCTACTACATTCGCCGAGAGGAAGTTGCACCCCTTCCCCATCTACCCCTTTTGTTGATCATGGAAGACAATGAGGCGGTAGCCAATTTCCTGCGACTTTGCCTCCAGGAATACTTCCGACTTGAAATTGCCAGCGATGGGGAAATGGGCATCGAAAAGGCCATTCAATTGATACCCGACCTCATTCTGACCGATGTTGCCATGCCTAAAAAGGATGGGTATGCGGTGTGTTCGATCCTGAAAAACGACCTGCGCACCAGCCATATCCCCATCGTGATGCTCACTGCCAAAGTGGAACCGCCAGACCGTTTGGAAGGACAGCGGCGAGGCGCCAATGCTTACCTGACCAAACCTTTTGAAGAACAAGAGCTCTTGCAGGTATTGCGAAACCTGCTGCATCTGCAAGAACAATGGAAAAGCCGGTATGAAAAATTCTCCATCAACAAAGACAACCTAAGCGACACCGGTCATGACCCAGAGGACCTGCGTGTGGAGGACCTGTTCATGCAAAACCTATTTACCGCTTTTGAAAACCATTACACCGATGAAAGTTTCAACCTGGAGCGTCTTTGCCGTCTGATGGGCATCAGTAGTTCGCAGCTCGACCGAAAACTCAAAACCCTCACCGACCGCTCTCCGATGCAGATGTTGCGCAGTTTCCGGCTTCAAAAAGCGCGGGAAATGCTTCAGGATGGGTCGGGCCTGAGCGTCAAAGATGTTTGTTTCCGGACTGGGTTCAAAAGCCCGGCGCATTTTTCCCGGGCGTTTTCGGAGGAGTTTGGGGTGCCGCCTTCTTGGGTTTCGTAAATTACGATTTTGGAATTACGATTTACGACAAACCAGCATAGGCACTTTGGTCACATAAGAGAATGATTCAGAACGGTTTGGACTGAACAGCTTGGAATACCAGGTTTGATTAGGCCGGGTAAAAAATACGACCATACCCGGCTTTGCCTTTTTGACTACTTTTTCCAACTGCGGTACGAATCCTTTATCCAAATCAAATGGATGGAACAAAACCTGGTCGAGCAGGGGGTACTTTTTGTGCCATGTTTTCGACCGCTTTTCGACCTCCTGTTCTGCCGCTGCTCCATAATAAAAGTGTGTGATGTCTATCCTGGCATCCAGGGACTTGGCATGGGCGGAGACCAAGGGCATTTCCCGTTCAAAATTTTCCAGGTCAGCGGCGTACAACAGCTTTTTGACGGAATTGGTCCGGTATGTATGCGGCACTACCAGCACGGGCACGGGCGAGTTGACAATAATGTTGCTGGTATTGGTACCCATGAGTTTGAGCAAGGCGCCTGCTCCTCGAGTAGCCATACAGATGTAATCAGCCCCGTCCACTTTGGCAAACTCCAAAATGGCCTTGTTCGGACTCAAATCTTCCACCACCACACAGCGGTAATGCTCAGGTTTGTGCGGCAAGGGCTTGAGCACTTTGGCTACAAAGCGCTCCAACTTTTTCAGGTGCTCTTTAACCTGAAGCTGGAGGGTGTTTTCGATTCGGTCCTTTCGCAATGTGGTGGGAATCAATGCCTGAAAACAGTGAAAAAAGACAAGTTCAAAGCCTCCCTGACTGGCCAATTGCACCGCAAAACGCAGACCGGCCTTGGAACTTGTTGAAAAATCGGTGGTGACGAGTATTTTTTTCATGCCTTGGGTAGGTAAAAATTGTTTTACAAATTTAACCACCGAAGGCAAGGTGGCGGGTGACCACCGTCACACCACGCACTGATTTTTCACCGCATTCTAAAAATATCCGACATACGTGGTGCCCTGAAACCAATCAGGTATAAAAAAAGCGAGCCATCGCCGTTCAAAACGGGATGACTCGCCTATATGTTTGTGCAAAGTGTTCGAGGGAAGTTTACAGCGAAATGTGCTTGAAGCCAGTCACAGTAAGGTCTTTGTCCAAAGAGCGGAGGTATTGGTCCACCGTTTGGTCGTTGTTCTTCACGAATTTTTGGCTGAGCAGAGTGCTCTCCTGGAAGAACTTGTTGAGACGGCCCATCGCGATTTTTTCGAGCATGTCTTCGGCTTTGCCTTCGTTGCGCGCCAATTCTTTGCCGATTTCGATTTCTTTCTCGATGATTTTCGGATCCACGTCGTCGCGGCTCACCGAAACCGGGTTCATGGCAGCAATCTGCATGGCGATGTCGCGACCAGCTTGCTCGAACTCGTTTCCATTTTTGCTGAGGGCTACGGCCACCGAACGTTTGTTGTTCGAGTGGTTGTAGGTCAGGATTTGTGCGCCGGTGAGTGGCTCGTAGCGGCCAATCTCGATTTTTTCGCCAATCACACCCACTTGCTCACCCACTTTTTCACCGATGGTTACCGCGCCTTCGAAAGGCAGGGCCAACAGTGCTTCGAGCGTAGCTGGGAAGTTTTCGATGGCGATGGCGGCAAATTTATTGGCCATAGCGATGAAGCCTTCGTTGCGGGCAGCGAAGTCGGTTTCGCAGTTCAGGGCGATGACCACCGCACGGGTTTGGTCGGCATTGGTAGTGGCAATAACCACCCCTTCTTTGGCTTCGCGGTCTTCGCGCTTAGCAGCTTTGGCAATGCCTTTTTTGCGCAGCCAGTCTTGGGCCGCTTCGGTATCGCCGTTGGATTCTTCGAGGGCCTTTTTACAGTCCATCATACCTGCGCCAGTCAATTCGCGCAGTTTTGAAATATCGGCAGCAGAAACTTTTGTCATCTTAATAAATGTGGTCAATGTGATAGATGTGGTCAATGTGATAAATGTGGTCAATAAGATAAATGTGGCGAATGTGGTCAGTGTGCGTGCATTATCACATTGACCACATTTGCCACATTGACCACATTTTATTCAGCGCCTTCTTTCTCGTCCCCTTTAGCGGCTTTGCGCTCTTCCAGGCCTTCGCGGATGGCGTTGACGAGGTAGTTGGTGATGAAGGAGATAGATTTTGAAGCGTCGTCGTTGCTTGGGATAGCAAAGTCAACCTGGGTTGGGTCAGAGTTGGTGTCGACCATACCGAAAGTCTTGACGTTCAATTTCTTGGCTTCAGCGAGTGCCAGGTGTTCGTGGTGGATGTCCACGATGAACACAGCCGAAGGAAGGCGGTTGAGTTGTTCGATACCACCAAAGTGTTTGGTCATTTTGGTGTGTTCGCGGCCAAACATCAGACGTTCTTTCTTGGTGATGCTGGTCAACGTAGTGTCGGCCAACACGCGCTCGATGTGCTGCATTTTCTTCACCGATTTGCGAA
>JALHPW010000048.1:0-5221 GCA_022842255.1 Saprospiraceae bacterium
TTGACGTCGTTCTTTTTGAAGAAAAACTGGCTTGATAAATTGCGCGATGAGCCTGAGTGATTGGTATGAGTTGTTTGAAGGGTTTGAGGCGTTTGAATTGTCTGTGCCCCATCAAACAACTCAAACCAATCAAACCCTTCAAATAACTCATACCCACCATACAAACCAAACCCATACCCATCATGCATATCCATCACGTATTCTTTTACGCCGCCCCCGATGCAGACCACGAAGCGCTTCGTGCGGGCATCGAAACCCTGACCAAAATCGAGGCCATCCATCAGTCGCATATTGGGGTGCCCGCCGCTACCGATCGGCCCGTTATCGAGCGTGGGTACACCTTTTCGTGGCTGGCTATTTTTGAAACCAGCGAAGCAGAAGCGGTGTATCAAACACATCCCATTCACCTCGAATTTATTAAAAACTGCGCCCACCTGTGGTCTCGTGTGGTGGTGTACGATTCAATTTGATATTCACCGTCGAGAAGTAGGGAGGCAAAATCTCCGCATCTCTGTGCCTCGGTGGTAAATTCCTGTTCTCAGAATGGCAAAACAAATTTACCTGTTTTTAATCTGCTGGCTATGCGCCACTCCGATGTTCGCGCAACTGAAAACCGCCGATATTTATGGCAGCCACATGGTTTTGCAACAAAACACCCAGGTCCCAATCTGGGGTTGGGCACGGGCGGGCGATACCGTTCGGGTTAGTTGCTCCTGGTTACCTGGGCAAGTGTTTACAGCCCGCGCAGATGCTGCAAAACATTGGTCAGTAACGGTGCCAACCCTTGGCGGCAACCTCCTTCCGCGACAAATCGAGCTAACGGCAGGCCGCGAAAAACTCCTGCTCAACGACGTGCTCATCGGCGAAGTTTGGCTCTGCTCCGGTCAATCCAACATGGAATTTCAGGTGAGGGAATCGGGATACATGCCCATACAGACCCGTGCATCGGAGTATCCCTTTATCCGGCATTTCAAGGTAAACCACGCCGTTAGCCTCGAACCATTGGATACGCTTCAAGGGGGGAACTGGGAAGTTTGCAACGACCAGAGCGTCCGACAATTCAGTGCCGTGGCTTACTTTTTTGCCCGCGATTTGGCCGATAAATACCAGTTGCCCGTGGGTATTGTGAACAGTACCTGGGGAGGTTCGCAGGTAGAGAGTTGGATCAGTGCCGAGGGAATGCGGCAGTCTGACCTGTTTAAAAGCTATGTAGAAGGGTTTCCCAAAACCTGGGCGGAAGCCGATGCGCGTTGTTTGGCCAGGATAAAAAAATACCTGTTCGATAGCGACCGTCCCAACCCCAGTCCGGAGGAGGAAGCCAACTATTTGAACCCAGATTTTGATGTCTCCAACTGGAAAAAGGTGAGCCCAAATGTAGCCTGGGATTGGCAGCGACTCTGGGCGTTTCGAGGCAGTGGGTACATGGCCATTGACCTGGAGCTGGATGAAAAAGCCATTGCTTCGGATGCCCAGCTGAAAATCGGGCATGGTGATTTGCCCGCAGCATTGTTCGTCAACGGGCAACAAATCTGGTCGGGCAAAAACGTCGGGGGGATCGAAACGGTGATTCCAGCAACTGTACTCAAACCCGGCAAAAACCGCCTGCTATTCCAACAAAAATTAGGCGATTCAAAAGGTTGGGTAGAAATGGGGATGCGCGGAGATCCCGAAAGTTTCCGCCTAAAAACCGCCATCGGGGAAATTTCCCTGGCCGAAAAATGGCGCGCCATGCCTTCGTTCAACGATACCCTGTACTTCGTGCATTCGAGCAACAACCTGGGCACTGCGATTTACAATGCGATGATCCATCCCCTCACACGCTTCCCAATTCAAGGCGTGATTTGGTATCAAGGGGAAACAAATGCCATCCGAGCGCATGAATACCAGCATTCGTTCCAGCTCTTGATTCAGGACTGGCGACGAATTTGGAATAAGGAATTTCCCTTTCTTTTTGTCCAACTGGCCAATTGGGAGGCCAACCAAGGCAGCTCCAACACCGGTAGCGAATGGGCCGAACTTCGGGAAGCCCAAACCCTTGCCCTGCAATTGCCCAAAACCGGCATGGCCGTTACTATAGACATCGGCGATTCAAAAGACATCCACCCAAGGAACAAACTCGACGTGGGCAAACGCCTCGCCCGCGAAGCCATGCGGGTAGCCTATGGCGAAGCCATTCAACCAGGTAGCCCTACTAAGCCCGAGATTATATTTGTCGAAAACCGGGTGCAGGTCGTGTTCCCAAACGAAAAACAGCCCCTCGTAGCGCGCAACAAATACGGGTATGTGCATGGGTTTGAAGTTGCGGGGGAAGACCGTGTCTTTCACTATGCCAAAGCCGAAATTACCGGCAACAGGGTGGTGGTGCATTCCCCGGACGTATCAAAACCTGTAGCGGTCCGGTATGCCTGGGCCGACGACCCCAACGATGTCAATTTATTCACGGCCGAAGGTTTTCCTGTTGCGCCATTTCGTTCGGATAGCTGGAAATGCAAGACGGAGGGGGTTCGATTTGAGTAGCCACGAATTACACTGCCTTACACGAATGTATTTTGCCACGAATTGCACGAATTTACACGAATTGGTCACCCCAAAATCCAAATTTATATAGAGCAACCTCGAACTACACTGGTTTTACACAAATGTGAGTATGGTTTTGCCACGAATTGCACGAATTTACACGAATTGGCCACCCAACATAATAATTCGTGCAAATTCGTGCAATTAGTGGCAAAAAAACGCTCCGGTATAGACTCATTTTAAAAATCATGTCCACCAATCATTTCAAAAAAGTCCAACAACTCCTAGCCGACCACGACGCCTTCCTTGCCCAAAAGAACGAACCCCAAAAAGGAGGGAACGGGATTTTTGAGCGTTGGAAAAACCCCGTGGTGACGGCTGCCCATGCGCCTATCCTCTGGCGTTACGATCTCGACCCAGCCACCAACCCACATCTGCTGGAAAGACAGGGCGTGAACGCTGCATTCAATTCCGGTGCTATTTTCCACGAAGGCAAGTACCTGCTCTGTGTGCGGGTGGAGGGTGTGGACCGCAAGTCGTTTTTTGCCATCGCCGAAAGCCCCAACGGCGTGGATAATTTTCGTTTTTGGGACTACCCGGTCGTTTTGCCCGAGATGGAAGACCCAGATATCAATGTGTATGATATGCGTTTGGTACGCCACGAGGATGGGTGGATTTACGGACAGTTTTGTACCGAACGGAAAGACCCCGCCGCGCCGCCAGGCGATACCTCACAGGCCACCGCGCAAGGCGGGCTCGTGCGCACACGCGACCTCCGGACCTGGGAACGATTGCCGGATTTGAAAACACCCTCCAGCCAGCAGCGCAACGTGGTATTGCACCCCGAATTTGTAGACGGGAAATATGCCTTCTACACCCGTCCCCAGGATGGTTTTGTGGACGTTGGCGGCGGCGGTGGCATTGGCTGGGGGCTGTCGGAGCTCATGAACCCTGCTGTTTTGACCCATGAAAAAATCATCGATCAACGGCTTTACCACACCATCAAAGAGGTTAAAAACGGACAAGGTCCTGCTCCCTTGCGCACACCCGAAGGCTGGTTGCACCTGGCACATGGTGTGCGAAATACGGCTGCCGGACTGCGTTATGTGCTCTATATGTTCATGACGGCAATCGATGAGCCTTGGCGCGTGACCCATGCCCCAGCCGGACATTTTATCGCGCCGGAAGGAGACGAGCGGGTAGGCGACGTTAGCAATGTCACCTTTTCGAATGGCTGGATTTTGAATGCGCAAAACGAAGTGTTCATTTATTACGGTTCCTCGGATACTCGCATGCATGTGGCAACTTCCACTTTAGAAAAACTCGTGGATTATTGCCTGAACACGCCTTCGGATGGATTGCGCTCGGCGGCCAGCGTGCAAACCCGTATTGGATTGATTGAACGCAATTTGGCATTTTTAAATCGTGTAAAATGACAGACCAGCAATTTGCAGTCGAGCGCCAAACCGAACTCCACAACCTCCTCCGATGGTGGATGAAGCACATGGTGGATGATGTCAATGGCGGGTTTTATGGCCGGATAGATGGCCAGAACAACTTGCATCCGAGCGCTGAAAAAGGCGTAATCCTAAACACCCGCATCTTATGGGCCTTCAGTGCGGCCGCTCGAAAAACAGGGAATTCGGATTATATCAAAATGGCCACCCGAGCTCATAATTATTTGATTGACAAGTTTTTGGATAAGGAACAAGGAGGTGTTTATTGGTCGGTCGATTTTTTGGGTCAGCCGCTCCAAACCAAAAAACAAGTGTATGCGCAGGCGTTTGCTATCTACGCGCTGAGTGAATTCTATCTTTTGACCGGGAATGCAAGCAGCCTAGAAATCGCCCTCAACATCTTCCAATTGTTGGAAAAAAACGCCTTAGACCCAACGCAGAATGGATACTACGAAGCCTATTCAAAAGACTGGCAATTGCTCGACGACCTACGGCTTTCGGACAAGGATGCCAATGAGGCCAAGACGCAAAATACCCATCTTCATTTATTGGAGGCGTATGCCAATTTGCTCCGTGCTGTACCCCGGAACTCTGTTCCGGAGCATGTACCCCGGAACTCCGTTCCGGGGCATGTATTCCGGAACTCCGTTCCGGAGCTAATCTCCCCGGAACAGAGTTCCGGGGTACAGCACGCCCTCGAAAACCTAATCAACCTATTTCTAGAAAAATTCATAGACCCCAAAACCGCCCATATCCACCTGTTTTTTGACGAAAACTGGCAACTAAAATCAGACATCGTTTCTTTCGGGCACGACATCGAGGCTTCTTGGCTGATTTGGGACGCGGCACAAACAATTGAAAATCAAGAAATTATTGAAAAGGTAAAACCCGTTTGTCTGCGTATTGCGGAGATAACGCTCCAGGAAGCACTTGAGCCTGATGGCTCGGTCATCAACCAACGATGGAATTCCGACGGACGGCTCGATACCGACCGTATTTGGTGGGTACAAGCCGAGGCAATCGTAGGCTTTTGGAATGCTTTTCGGATGACAGGGGATACTCGTTTTCGGAAAGCCGCGCTGGATTGTTGGCGTTTCACGTACAACAAAATGCGCGACCCCGTAGGCGGTGAATGGTACTGGCGAATTTCAGCCGCGGGCGAAAATTACCCGGAAGAAGACAAGGCCGGTTTCTGGAAATGCCCTTACCACAATGCTCGGGCCATGCTACACTGACCCCAAAGACGC